>JBIIDU010000004.1:0-29844 GCA_044238165.1 Ferruginibacter sp.
TGACCGGAAGTCTGCTGCCATCACCGGTCAAAAATCGTGTCTTTGGACATGAAGGCCTCCGTAAAAGCGCTACTAAAATCCAATCATACTTTTCCCTGAACGATTTCATCAACCACACCGGGGTCGAGCAGGGTGGTTGTATCGCCCAGGTTTGCGCTTTCGCCTTCGGCAATCTTGCGCAGGATGCGTCGCATGATTTTTCCGCTCCGCGTTTTGGGCAGGCCCTTCACAAACTGGATCTTGTCGGGCCTGGCAATGGCTCCAATCACTTTGGCCACGGTCATGGCAATATCCTTACGCCGCATTTCTTCATCACCATGCGTTCCGCTGTATATCACAAAGGCATAGATCCCCTGCCCTTTGATGTCGTGCGGATAGCCCACCACCGCACTCTCCACAACCCCTTCATGCATATTGATGGCGTTTTCCACTTCGGCTGTGCCGATGCGGTGGCCGCTGATATTGAGCACATCGTCGACACGTCCTGTGATGCGGTAATTGCCTGCAGCATCACGTAAGGCGCCATCTCCTGTAAAATACAGCCCCGGGTAGGTGGCGAAATAATTCGTCCGGCAACGTTCATGGTCACCGTAAGTAGTTCGGATGATGGAAGGCCAAGGCGAACGGATGCAAAGGTTTCCCTTGGTAATTCCGTTCTCGTCGGCATCCGTCACTTCCCGACCCTGTTCATCAACCAGCAAAGGCTGCACACCCGGCAGCGGAAGTGTGGCCCATCCGGGGCGCGCAGGCGTGATACCTGCAAGGTTGGAAATCAGGCACCCTCCGGTTTCGGTTTGCCACCAGGTATCCACAACCGGACATTTCCCTTTTCCCACCTGTTCGCTGTACCAGTGCCATGCCTCTTCATTGATGGGTTCGCCAACGGTTCCCAGCACTTTGAGCGACGAAAGGTCACGGCCCTGCAACGGTTCGGTTCCAAAACCCATCAGGCTGCGGATGGCCGTGGGGGCAGTGTACAGAATATTTACCCGGTGCTTGTCCACAATCTGCCAGAACCTTCCGGCATCGGGCCAGGTGGGTATCCCCTCAAACATCAATGAAGTGGCGCCTGCACACAAAGGCCCATAAACGATATAGCTGTGTCCGGTGATCCAGCCGATGTCGGCGGTACAAAAATGAATGTCGCCAGGCTGGTATTGAAAAACATTGACAAAGGTGTAGGTGGTCCAGACCATATATCCTGCGCTGGAATGCACCACGCCCTTGGGCTTTCCGGTGCTGCCCGATGTGTAAAGGATAAAGAGCGGGTCTTCGGCGTCCATGGATACGGCCGGAAAAAACGGATTGCCCATGGTTTCCACTTTGCGGACCTCATCTTCCCACCATACATCGCGGCCTTTGATCATCGACAAAGGAGTGCGGGTCCGGGTGAGCACAATCACTCTTTTTACAAAACCGCATTGCACCAGGGCCTCATCAATCACAGGCTTGAGCGGTATCTCTTTATTGCCCCGATAGGCTCCGTCGCAGGTGACAATGAATTCGGCATGGGCATCCTGCAGGCGGTCGGCGATGCTTTGTGCACTGAATCCCCCGAAAATCACGGAGTGCACAGCCCCCAGCCGGGCGCAGGCAAGTACGGCAATGGCCAGTTCGGGCACCATACCCATGTAGATGCATACGCGGTCGCCACGGGTTACACCATTATTTTCAAGTACCTGCGCAAACTGCATGACTTTGAAATGCAGTTCACGGTAAGTAAGGACGCGGTGATGTTCCTCAGGGTTATTGGGCTCCCAGATGATGGCGGGACGATGTGCGGCAGTTTGCAGGTGACGGTCCAGACAATTCTCCGTGATGTTAAGACGGGCGTTTTTGAACCAGCTTACCCTGGGTTCTTCAAAGTTCCACTCCAGCACTTCGTTCCATTTTTCTTTCCATTCAAAAGAATCCGCAACCTCCGCCCAGAAGGCTTCCGGCTTTTCAATGCTGTTTCTGTAGGCCTCCTGATATTGTTCAGCCGTTTTAATCTGAAAAGCGTATGACATCGTATCTTGGATTGTCGGAGTTATCAATCAAAACATCCGGTATCTGCAGTGCAGCGTCGTATTCCCATCTGCGGATGTACCGGGTAAAAATAACGAGATTCACTTATCACTGCCCCAATTTTTGAAAGCATAGGAGCCGTGCATAAAACAAACCAGGCTCACGATTTTACTTTATTGGCCGGCTTTTCGCCTCCCGTTTTTTCGGGCATTACGGTGCCGCCCAGGAGCAATTGCACACATTCGTTAAGGATGGCATAACGGTTTACAAGGAAGAGCTGCATTTTCTCGGGAGGCAAGCGGAGCTCATACCGGCCTTCGCCCGACAAAGCCGCATCGAAGCCGGGGTTCAGCCTGTTGAATTCCGCAATTTCCATACTCAGATTCTTGGCAATAACCAGTGAATTGTATTTCCCGGAAAGTGGAAGCATTTCCACCTGCCTTACTTCATTCGTTCCCTGAGATCCGGAAGGACGCACACCGGTTGGAGGCGCAGGAATACTGCCCGAACCTTCCATGATATAGTGCGTGGCAATGAATCGTTTGACATAGGTTCGGGATTCTTCGGGAAGATGATACTGCAGTTTCCAGAAATCCCGGCTGCCGCTTCTTCGGATTGCCGCATCAACACGGCCGGGACCTCCGTTGTAAGCAGCCATGACCAGCAACCAGTCGCGGTATTGCCGGTAAAGATGGAGCAGCAGACGCGATGCGGCATGGGTGCTTTTCACGTAATCACGCCGTTCATCGCGGAAGGCGCTCACCTCCATACCGTATTCCCGTGCAGTCTGGGGCATGAATTGCCAGGGACCTGCCGCACCTTTGATGCTGGTGGCACCGGCGCTGAGGTTTGATTCAATCACTGCCACGTATTTCAGTTCCCGGGGTAACCCATACTGGTTGAAAATCTGGTCGATGAGATTGAAATAGGGAAGACCCCACTGTCTCATCTCACTGAGATAACGGGTATGCTTCTGCATATAATCGTGAATGAACGGCTCTGCATGGGGATTTACCTGCGCATTGTAGGGCAGGGCCGAATTGTAAGCGGAGGCGGTAAAAAGATTTTTGAAACCATAACGGGTGATTTCACTGAAATACCGCACCTGCTCTTTGGCAGGCAAAGCCCTTGACTTTATGACCGCTTCAAAGGCGGTATCGCCGGTGCCGTCGATAATACTGTCAGAACGAAAGCAACAGGCTGTTCCACCCGACCAAGGTGTCTTTCTTCCACTTGCCTGTATCTGCAGCAGAAACAACATACTAAACAGCAAAACAACGGGAATCTTCATAGCCTCTTTCGTGTGATCGAAGTAAGTGTTTTTACATTCCGGCATCATTACCCTTGTTCACACTGCTGCTGCCTTTTCATACAGGCTTTGCAGGTACCGGGACGCCTGTAACAAAGTTAACTCATCTTTTTTCGCGGTCATCAGTTGCAATCCGAAGGGCATACCGTTCCGGTGACGGAAAAGAGGCAGGGACAGGGCAGGAACGCCGGTCAGGTTGGCAAGCACCGTGTAGATGTCCGCCAGATACATCGCGAGGGGATCCCGGGATTTTTCACCAACAGGAAACGCAGTGGTGGGTGATGTAGGCATCACAAGCACGTCGAACCGGCGGAACAAATCCTCAACCTGTTCATACAGTAGCCTGCGCACCCGTTGCGCCTTTCCATAATAGGCTTCGTGATAGCCGGCACTCAAAACAAATGCACCCAGCAGAATGCGGCGTTTCACTTCCTCACCGAACCCCTCGCTTCGGGTTGCGGAGTAGAGGTCATCGCCGCTTCCGGAATTTGAACGATGGCCATACCTTACCCCGTCGTAACGGCTCAGGTTGGTACTGGCTTCTGCGGTGGTTAGCACGTAATAAGCCGGCACCATATAGTCAAGCAAAGGAAAAGTCACCCCCTCGGCGGTATGACCGGCATCGGTCAACCGGCTCCTGCATTCCTTGAGGGCGCTTGCAATTTCCCCATCCAGCGAAGGGTGTTGGATGGCTTCATCGAAAAAGGCGAAACGGAATTTTTTGTCGGGAATAGGTTTCTTCAAAACCAGGCAATCAGCATCGGGGCCACGCTCCATCAAGGATTCGGGAGAAATCTGGGTTGCAGTGCTGTCATAAGCATCGGGGCCGCCTATTATCTGCAACACAAGCGCAACGTCATCAAGTGAATTGCCCATTACGCCGATCTGGTCAAAGGAGGACGCGTAGGCAATCAGTCCATGCCTTGATACATAACCATAGCCGGGCTTTACACCCACAATACCACAAAAACCGGCGGGCTGGCGCACGGATCCCCCGGTATCGCTTCCAAGACTCAGCATACAGAGACCGGCCTGAACCGCAACAGCGCTGCCCCCCGAAGAACCGCCGGCTACCAATGCCGGGTCGGCAGCGTTTCGCACCGGGCCATAAACGGAGTGCTCGCTTGAGCTGCCCATGGCGAACTCATCGCAGTTACAACTGCCAATGATGATAGCCCCTTCATCCAGCAGCCGTTGGACGGCTGTGGCGTGAAAAAGACTGTTGAATCCCTGCAACATTTTGGAAGCAGCGGTAACTTTTTTGCCGCGGTAACAGATCACATCCTTGATGGCGATCACCACACCATGCAGTTTACCGCTGAGATTTCCCTTCGCACGGGCCGCGTCAAGCCCATCGGCAGCGGAAAGGGCTTCTTCGGTATAAATTTCAGTGAATGCGTTCAACTCCTGGTGAAGGCCGATACGGTCCAGGAAAGCGGATACGGTATCGCGGCAGGTAGTTTCACCCCGGCGCAGCAACTCATGGTATCGGGCTATGGAGTACAAGCTTCACAGATTTTTCTGTAAAAAAAAGGCTGAATCTGCGATTCAGCCGTATATATTTTGTTCGTACCGGCTCCGGTGGAAACCGATTCAAAGGGAACAATTGCCGCAGGGGAACTTACTTTTGTTGCAATTGTTGACGCAACCTGCGAATCTCGTCGTCCTTGTCTTTTTCACGCATGCCTTCTTCTAACTCAGACTTGACATTTTCCTTGGCATCTTTGAATTCCCGCATTCCTCTCCCGACTCCACGCATAAGCTCAGGTATTTTCTTACCTCCGAAGAAGAGAATGATGGCGAGAACGATCAACAACCACTCTGAACCACCGGGAAGGCCCAATAAAAGCACTCCCGAAAAAATAGAAAGTAATGACATAATTAGAGTTTGAAACAAAGTTAAGCCAATATGCGGGTAAAAGAACCTTTTGCCGAACCTGAACACAATCAGCCACCGCCATCCGGGGGCAGAGCATAAAAAAGCCCCATGCAGGGGCTAAAAAATTTAAACACGAGCCAACACGGTTCCACCGGGCAGGTGGAATGGTTTTTCATGGTATAGAATCAGAACGGGATATTTCGGAGGTGATTTTTAGAGGAAAATGGATACTAAAAAAATTCAATAATCGTGCCAAAAAAGAAAATGAGGAGCCGGGGCTCCTCATTCGGTATGTAAAAAAGAAATAAATCAGGATTTTTTGGCGGTAACCGACATGCGCTTTTCCTGGATACGGGCGCTCTTTCCGCTTCTTTCGCGCAGGTAGAAAAGTTTAGCCCTGCGTACCTTACCTACTTTATTCAGCACAACGCTCTCGATATTGGGGGAAAAACAGGGAAAAAGGCGCTCCACGCCAATACCGTCGCTCATTTTACGCACAGTGAATGTTGCTGTGGCACCGGTACCCTGGCGCTTGATGACATCGCCCTTGAAACTCTGGATGCGCTCCTTGTTACCCTCAAGAATCTTATAGTTCACAGTGATGTTGTCACCTGCCTTGAAAGCGGGGAGATTGGGCTTGCCGGTCAGTTGCTCATGAATATATTGTACCGCGTTCATCATTGTCTTAATTTTTGGACGGCAAAAGTAGGAAAAAAACCGCCCGGAAAGCGGTTTTTTTCTGATTTTTTTATCGGGCGATGTTCACGGCGCGCTTTTCACGTATTACGGTAACCTTGATCTGGCCGGGGAAAGTCATTTCCGTTTGTATTTTCTGGGCAATTTCGAAACTGAGTTTGTCACTTTCGGTATCGGTCACTTTCTCGGACTCCACAATCACCCGGAGTTCCCTTCCGGCCTGGATGGCGTATGCTTTTTCGACACCCTGGTAGGACTGTGCCAGATTCTCGAGGTCCTTGATCCGCTGCAGGTATTGCTGCATGATTTCCCTCCGGGCACCGGGCCTTGCGCCGCTGATGGCATCGCAGGCCTGGATGATGGGAGAAATCACATATTCCATCTCCATTTCGTCGTGGTGGGCGCCAATGGCATTCACCACGGCCGGATTTTCGCCGTATTTCTCAGCAAGCCGTGCACCGAGCAGGGCATGGCTCAATTCAGTCTCTTCGTCGGGAACTTTGCCGATATCGTGAAGCAGGCCGGCACGCTTGGCCAGCTTGGGGTTAAGGCCGAGTTCGGAAGCCATGATGGCGCAAAGATTGGCCGTTTCGCGGCTGTGCATCAGCAGATTCTGCCCGTACGAGCTTCTGAACCGCATTCTGCCCACCATGCGGATAAGTTCCTTATGCAGCCCGTGAACCCCGAGTTCCATAGCGGCCCTTTCCCCGATTTCCATGACCTGGTCATCGAGCTGACGCTTGGTTTTTTCCACTACTTCCTCAATGCGGGCGGGGTGTATGCGACCATCGGCCACAAGCCGTTGTAGCGAAAGACGTGCAATTTCACGGCGAAGAGGATCGAAGGAAGACAATACTATGGCTTCAGGAGTATCGTCCACTATAAGGTCAACCCCGGTAGCGGCTTCTATGGCACGGATGTTCCGGCCTTCCCGACCGATGATGGACCCCTTTATTTCGTCGCTTTCGAGGTTGAAAACGGTTATGGAATTCTCAATTACCTGTTCGGCAGCGGTTCGCTGGATGGTCTGGATGACGATTTTGCGGGCCTCCTTGTTGGCCTTTTGCTTGGCTTCCTCTATGATTTCCTGCTGGATACCTATGGCCTTGCTCTGGGCTTCCTGGCGAAGGCCTTCAATGATCTGGGCCTTTGCGTCCTCTGCCGAAAGACCGGCCACTTTCTCCAGGCGACGTATATGCTCTTCCTGATGTTTTTCCAGTTCCGTACGCTTGGTGTTGACGATCTGGGTCTGACGGTTCAGGTTTTCCTTGATGGCCTCGTTTTCCTTGACCTGCTTGTCCAGTCCGGCCTCTTTCTGGTTGATGGACTGCTCCTTCTGTTTGATCCGGTTCTCGGAGTCCTGGATCTTCTGGGTACGCTGCATCGCTTCCCGGTCATGCTGCGCCTTCAGTTGCACGAACTTTTCCTTGGCCTCCAGTTCCTTCTCCTTTTTGATGGTTTCGGCCCTGAGTTCGGCCTCTTTGACAATGTTTGCGGCCTGCAGCTGGGCATCTTCGATGGATTTGCGGGTATTTTTTGAGAAAATGAATTTACCCAGAATGATGCCCGCAATCAGGGCTACACCTCCGGCAATGATGGAAATTATGGTTGGTTCCATTGATTTTGATGTTTTTTACATGTTTCATGATGAAGAATGCACGTATAACAGCCTGATATATGATCCGGCAGATATGTAATTCCGTTACGTTGCGAAGATAACAATTATTTCACGTGGCCGTGAAGATGTTTTTGCCCCTGCCGTAGAGCAGGAAGGTAAAGGTCCTTTAGCGCAAAAGCAACTCACAGGGTTTCAGGCCGGTGTGCTTCTTAAACGCAGTACTGAAGTGTGAAATGGAAGAATAGCCCAACAGCGCCGAAACTTCCGTTACGCTGAGCCCCTTCTCGTAGAGCAGATACTTTGCGTGCTCCATCCGCTGGCTCTGGTAAAAATCAAAAATGGTGGTTCCGAAAAGCTCCTTGAAGCCCTTTTTCAGATAACACTCGTTGATGGCCACTTTGCGGCTGAGTTCACGGATGGTGAGCGGCTCGCCGATATGCTGGAGCAGTACCTCCCGGGCACGGATGATTTTTTCCCGGTCTTCGGCATTGGCAAGGAACTTGCAGGTAAACACCTCCTCACGTTCGCCAAGCATACAGTCCATACTGTACAGCAGCAGAATCTGGGTCTGGGCATTCACGAAAATATTGGCCAGGGTGTCGGTATAGTTGTGGTTGAGCAGCGCCTCAATGGCTTTCCGGGTTTTTCCGCACAAGGGAAGCGCCCTGCTGAAGGAATGGGTATGGCTGAAGGAAAGGACGTCCTCGCTCACACTGGTTGTTTTTTTCTTTCCCTTGACAAACTGAGCAAGGTAGGAGGGTCTGAACGTGAAGCTGAGCACGTCCACGCTCTCTACTTTTTCCGTGCAGATCCTGCTTTCATTGAACTTGCAGAAATCGCATTCCGACTGCTTCTGGCGGCAGTAGACATTTCCGCCGACACAAAACCGCAACTCCAGTGTGCTGGCCGATGGCTGGCTGCCGTCGTAATGGTAAAGCACTGCGCCCGTGTCTTCCATCTGCCAACCGGAAAGTTTTTTGTAACGTCTGATGGTATAGTGTACCGAACCGGGAACAACGCGGCTGACTTCCTGCAACACATCCAGCTCATCCAAGGAGATGGAGCGGAATGGGGCTGTCGTTATTTTTTTTACCGGATTTTCCATTGTGTATGCGGGTCGGTTTCTGCAAGCGATAGGGAACGGAAACACACCGTAAAGCTGATGCAAAAGTACGTCAATTGATGCAATGGAACGCATATCAGGTTTGGATCAATCAGGAATGAACGCTGAAAAAGCCCGGCCTGTAAAGCGTATGCACAAGGTAGAGCCTGCCGGCTTCCGCACACGGAAAAAAAGCCCGATTGTCCTGATTTTCAATTGCTCCGGAGCGATACTTTTTTCACCGCATTTTTTGTTAAAAAACCGCCTTCCGGCAAGGTGTTTTTTCCCGGATAACAGGCATTGTTCCGTATATTTGCCCGATTACACTTAACCTCAAATCCAATCGAATCCACGCACCAGATATGTCTACAGAAACAGCAGAGCTGACAACCCCGACCCCCGCCTCCTATGGAGCCGACAGCATCCAGGTGCTGGAAGGTCTGGAAGCCGTTCGCAAGCGACCGGCCATGTATATCGGAGACATCGGCATCAAAGGATTACACCACCTCGTTTACGAAGTGGTGGACAATTCAATTGACGAAGCACTTGCCGGATATTGCAAGAACATTTCCGTTAACATCCACCCCGACAATTCCATTTCGGTCCAGGACGATGGCCGCGGAATTCCGACAGGTATGCACAGCAAGGAAAACCGAAGCGCCCTCGAAGTAGTCATGACGGTACTCCATGCGGGTGGAAAATTCGACAAGGGCTCCTACAAAGTTTCCGGAGGGTTGCACGGCGTAGGTGTCAGTTGCGTGAATGCGCTCAGTACCAAACTACTTGTCACAGTAAACCGTGAGGGAAAAGTATTTGAGCAGGAATATGCCAAAGGTGTTCCGGTATACGCAGTACGGGAAACCGGAGTATCAGACAAAACCGGAACCCGGGTTCAGTTCTGGCCTGATGCTGGAATTTTTTCCGAAACAGTTTACAAAAAAGATATTCTGGAAAGTCGCCTGCGGGAACTGGCTTTTCTGAACAGGAAGATCACCATCACGCTGAATGACCTGCGGCAGGCCGAGGAAGACGGCTCTACCTATACCAAAACCTTTTACAGCGAAGGTGGTATTCCCGAATTTGTCGAAATGCTCGACAAGGCCGGAAACCGGCAGTCGCTGCTGCCCTCGGTAATCTACTGCGAAGGGCACGACCCCTCCTCCAACGTGATGGTGGAAGTGGCCCTGATGTACAATACCAGTTATCAGGAGCATATCTTCAGTTATGTGAACAATATCAACACCATCGAAGGCGGAACCCATGTGGCCGGCTTCCGCAGAAGCATCACAAGGGTGTTCAAAAGCTATGGCGAAAAAGAGGGCATGTTCGAAAAAGCCAAAGTTGAAATTGAAGGCGATGATTTCCGGGAAGGGCTCAGTGCCATCATTTCCGTGAAGGTTCCGGAACCGCAGTTCGAAGGACAAACCAAGACCAAGCTCGGTAATTCAGAGGTGATGGGTGTGGTGGACACCACCCTCAGCAAAGTGCTTACCGCCTACCTGGAAGAAAATCCCAAAAACGCCCGCACCATCATCCAGAAAGTGATTCTGGCGGCACAGGCCCGGGCTGCTGCCCGCAAGGCCCGTGAGATGGTACAGCGCAAGAGCGTGCTCACCGGTGGCGGATTGCCCGGTAAACTTGCCGACTGCAGCGACCGCGACCCCAACCGCTGCGAGTTGTACCTGGTGGAAGGCGACTCGGCCGGCGGAACCGCCAAGCAGGGACGCGACAGAAGTTTTCAGGCCATTCTTCCGCTCCGGGGCAAAATCCTCAATGTGGAAAAAGCCATGGAACACAAGATCTACGACAACGAGGAGATCCGCAATATCTTCACCGCGCTGGGGGTGAAAATCGGAACCCCCGATGACCCGAAAGCACTGGACACTTCGAAACTCCGCTACCATAAACTGATCATCATGACCGATGCGGATGTGGACGGAAGCCATATCGCCACGCTCATTCTAACGTTCATCTTCCGTTATATGAAGGAAATGGTGGAGCAGGGTTACGTATTTATTGCACAACCCCCACTCTATCTTGTGAAAAAAGGCAGCAATCAGGATTACGCCTGGAACGATGAAGACCGCAAGGCGCTGATTGCAAAATTCGGCCAGGGTAAGGACGACAGCGTGGTCACCCAGCGCTACAAAGGTTTGGGCGAAATGAACGCCGAGCAACTCTGGGAAACCACTATGAATCCGGCCACCCGTACGCTCAAGCAGGTCACACTCGACAGCGCGGCCGAGGCCGACAGGATATTCAGCATGCTGATGGGCGATGAGGTGCCTCCCCGCCGGGAATTCATTGAAACGCATGCACGGTATGCCAAAATCGATGCTTAGTTTTGACGAAATCAATATAATTTGTAGCTTGTCGGCCAGAGCAATCCGCTCTTAACCCCATTACTAACCATAAATTCTAAGAAATGTCAAAAATGCTCACCGCCTATTGCATGAAAACAAAAGAGAAAAATGTTCCCATGCAGGATGCCGTCATCACAAAAACCGCCCGTGGAGGATACATGGCCCAGGGCCACGATGGGAAAGGAAATAAAATGACGACCATGCTCAGCGAAGCCAATGCACTTGAAGCCATCAAGAATGGCGTGGCTAAAAAGGGTTGGTAAACCGTTCTCCTGAATAATGAGATTCCAAGGTCGGGCTATTGTCCGGCCTTTTTCATTGATAGAAGGCGGAAGCCCCGGAATAGAAATTTGAATTATGTGGCCGGCGTATCATAAGCCCACTCCACGAGCGTGGCCCCCCAGGTATATCCTCCTCCAAATGCGGCGAGCACGATTTTATCGCCGGCATGCAGTTGTTTTTCCCACTCCCAGAGGCATAAGGGAATTGTTGCTGCGGTGGTGTTGCCATACCGCTGGATATTGAGCATCACTTTATCGGGTGAAAGGCCCATCCTGCTTGCAGTGGCATCTATGATCCGCTTGTTTGCCTGATGGGGCACCAGCCAGGCGATATCGTCGCCGGTGAGGTTGTTGCGCTGCAGCAGCTCGTAAGACACATCGGCCATGCTTTTGACAGCCGCCTTGAAAACAGGCTGGCCATCCTGAAAAATAAAATGCTCTTTGGCGGCTATGGTTTCAGCGGAAGGGGGCCTGAGTGAACCGCCCGCCTTCATATGAAGAAAGGGGCGCCCGCTTCCATCGGTCCGCAGAATGCTGTCCTTCACGCCCCGCCCGTTGGTGGAAGGTTCCAGCAGCACGGCGCCGGCACCATCCCCAAAAATCACACAGGTAGTCCTGTCCGTATAGTCCACAATGGAGCTCATTTTATCGGCGCCCACCACCACCACTTTCCGGTAGCGGCCGCTTTCAATAAGGGATACACCGGTTGTGAGGGAAAAGAGAAAACCCGAGCAGGCGGCGCTTACATCGAATCCCCAGGCATTGACTGCGCCAATCTTGTCGCAGGCGATGTTGGCGGTGGCCGGAAACATCATATCGGGTGTAACGGTGGCCACAATAACGCAATCGATTTCTTCGGGCAAAATGCCTCTTTTTTTGCAGAGGTCAAGGATGGCCGGGGCAGCCATATCGGAAGTGGCAAGCCCCTCGCCCTTGAGTATACGACGCTCCTCGACGCCCGTTCTGGTCTTGATCCATTCATCCGTGGTATCAACCATACGTTCGAGCATCGCATTCGTGAGCTTATCCTGGGGAACAAACCCGCCCACAGCGGTGATGGCGGCAGTGATTTTGGAAGGCATCGGGCAGTATAAACAATTGTGTGTGAGAAAATCGGTAAACGGGGACAAAGGTAACCCTAGCTTTCAACTTTAGGAAGTTTATCGGGCCTTTCATTATTGCCGCGGCTCAAGTGGAACAACCCGGAGAAAAACGGTCCGCCGAATCTGTTAAAAAAATTGTAGAAACAACCTTAAATCTGCTCCAAAACCCCAGATATAAGCACAATTTTACTATTTTCGTCGTCCTTATTTATTTCTTATGTACGCCTATCTGAAGGGGAAACTGGTTTTTAAGAGTCCCGCAGTGGTGCACATGGATGTAAATGGAATCGGCTTTGAAATAAATATAAGCCTCAATACGTATTCGAAACTGCAGACACTGGAAGAGGCATGCCTGTTCGTCCATTTTCAGGTAAAGGAGGATGCCCATAACCTGTTTGGTTTTTTTGACCGGGAAGAGAAAGAGGTATTTGTGCAGTTGTTGGGGGTTTCCGGGGTCGGTGCAGCAACGGCAAGGCTGATGTTGTCCAATCTGAAACCCGATGAGGTATGCGCAGCCATAGCCGAGGGTAATGTAAGGCTTCTGGAAAGCGTGAAAGGTATCGGAAAAAAGACTGCGGAAAGGCTGGTGCTGGAACTTAGGGACAAGGTCAGGAAAATAGCACCTGAAACCGCAATACAGGGAGGCTGGCAGGGCAATAGTTTGACGGCCGATGCGTTAAATGCCCTGATTGCACTGGGCATCTCCCGTCCCGTGGCGGAAAACGCCATCCGAAAAACCGTTCAGGCAGAACCAACTATCAACCATCTGGAACTTTTGATAAAAAAAGCACTAAAAGCAATTTGAGAGAAATCTACGCTAACTGAATTACCGGATGTCCTCGACAGCGAAATTGCCTTTTAAGTGCCTTGCCGCATGCGGTAATCTTATTGCATTTCTGCTTACTTTTTCACTTGCCGCAAACGCCCAGAAAACCCAGGGAAACAGTCCCGATTCAGCCGCAGGCAAACCTGCTTCAAAAGGTATAGACACCCTTAGCCCCATTCAGTTTTTCGGCACCTTGCCCTACCCTATCTCCGACCGGAGAGGTGATTTCCTCAGCAGCGGACAGCAAAATCCCTTCGACCTCAGACAACCCTCCAACATTACCGATTCTGTAGCTTATGATTTCAGGACCCAGCGCTACACGGTTTATGAAAAAATAGGCAATTCTTATTACCGAACACCGGTATCCTACACGCCCGAGGAATACTGGCGGCTCAGGGGTCGAATGGCCGAGATCCGGAACTTCCAGAAAAGGGCGAATACCATGAGCCTGCTCAACAGGAAAATGGTAAAACCCCGCCTCTCGCTTTACGACAACCTCTTCAACCGGATGTTCGGCAACGGCAAGATAGACATCACCCCCCAGGGAAATGTGGACGTGCTGGCAGGTTATCAGGGTCAAAACATCAAAAATCCCACCCTGCCCGAAAGAGCCCGCCGGAACGGAGGTTTTGACTTCAACATGAACGCCCAAGTGAATGTGAATGCCAGCATCGGCGACAAACTGAAATTTCCGATTAACTACAATACCCTCGCCAATTTTGGCCAGGACAACCAGCTCAAACTCGATTACTCGGGCGTAGACGATGAAATCCTCAAAAGATTTGAAGCGGGTGCCGTGCAGTTTCCTTCAAGGAGCACCTTCATACCCGGGGCGCAGCAACTGTTCGGCATCAAAAGCCAGTTGCAGTTCGGAAAACTGAATGTGACCACCGTCATAGCCAACCAGCGCTCACAACGGCAAAGCATCAACCTTCAGGGAGGCGCTGCAGCCCAACCGATTGAATTCAAGGCCGATGAATATGAAGAGAACCGGCATTTCCTTCTGGGACAGTATTTCAAAAAGAATTACAACAAGGTGCTGTCGAAGATACCCGCCGTCACTACCCCGGTGCAACTGCTTCGTCTGGAAGTATGGGTCACCAACCGCAACGGCAGCACTACCAACACCCGGGACGTGGTGGGACTTATGGACCTGGCCGAAGGCAACCCTTTCCGCCAGCCGCCCACCATCAATGTGCTCAACACCACATCCGATCTTCCCTACAACAACATCAACGACCTCTACAGCAAAATCATCCAGAATCCCGACAACCGGAACCCGGCGCTTATTGTGAGCAACCTTCAGTCGATGGGGTTTCTTCCCGTCCAGGATTTTGAAAAAACGTTCGCCCGTAAACTCGATTCAACACAGTATATCTTCAACCGTCAGGCCGGATACATATCCCTCAGCCAACCGCTGATGCCCGACGAGGTATTGGGTGTTGCATTCCAGTACTCCTACAACGGCCGGATTTATCAGGTAGGTGAGTTTTCGCAGGATATTCCGCCCGACAGCGCCAACGCCACCCAGAAGATCCTTTTCCTCAAGTTGCTCAAAGCCACGTCGCAGCGAACGATGCTGCCCATCTGGCAACTGATGATGAAGAACGTTTACTCCGTAGGGTACGGACAGCTCACACCCACCGATTTCAAGCTCAATGTACTGTATCAGGAGCCCGGTCAGGGCTGGAAAAGATATGTGCCATTCGGCGACAAAAACCAGGGTACTCCGCTCATAAGCCTGCTCAACCTCGACCGGCTGAACAACCAGAACGATCCACAGCCAGACGGAGTTTTTGACTATGTCGAGGGATACACCGTGCTTTCGCAATACAGCAGGGTGATCTTCCCTGTTCTGGAGCCCTTTGGCCGGGACCTGGCCGCACAATTATATAACAACATTCCGGCCAACGTAAAGGACACACTCTACTTCGCACTCTATGATTCCATAAAGGCGGTGGCGCAGCAATATCCCAACCTCAACCGGTTCATCATGAAGGGATCCGCCCGTACCAGCGGATCTTCGGAAATCAGTATCGGATACAATATCCCGAAAGGAAGTGTCACCGTCAGTGCAGGGGGACAGATGCTCATTGAAGGAAACGATTACGACATTAATTATGATCTGGGAACCATCAAGATCACCAACCAGGCCATTCTGAATGCCGGATTGCCGGTACAGGTGAACTTCGAAAATAACGCAGCGTTCGGCATCCAGCAACGCAACTACCTTGGGCTGAGGCTCGATTACCTGGCCAAAAGCACCCTGAAGGAACAGCTGTCTGTCGGCGGAACCATCGTCCGCCTTGGCGAGAGACCCTTCTTTACCAAAAATCTGCTGGGTGAGGAACCCATCCGCAATACCATGTACGGCATGGATGTCAATTACCGCAATGAGCTGCCCCGGATTACCAAGCTGCTCGACAAACTCCCCTTCTACAATACCACTGCCACATCATCCGTAAATGTTTTTGCCGAAGCAGCCTACCTGCAACCGGGCCACGCCCCTCAAATCGGAAGGGGCAGCGGTGGTACCGTTTACATCGATGACTTTGAGGGCAGCCGTTCCGGCATCGACCTGCGCTTTCCTGCCATCAGCTGGACCCTGGCCTCGACACCTGCAGGAGCCACACTGGACGGTACAAATATTCTGTTTCCGGAAGCCACACTCAACAACAATCTCGATTACGGAAAATCAAGAGCCAAACTGGCCTGGTACCAGATAGAACCGGCGCTGCAGCAATTCCGGGGAGCCAATAACCCCATCGGAGAAAACCGAACCGAGCTGAGTGATCCCCGCGCAAGACTGGTGAGACAAAGCGAAATTTTCCCTCAGCGTACGACCGACTTCGGACAAAACCAACTGACCACTTTCGATCTGGCATTCTTCCCCACCGAAAAAGGCCCTTACAACTTCGATGACAATCCTGATAACATTGATGCCAACAACCGGTTCCGGATTCCCAAAACCAAATGGGGCGGGCTGATGCGGAACATTGACCAGACCGATTTTGAAACCGCGAATATCGAGTTCATCGAGTTCTGGATGCAGGACCCTTTCATAGATGTGCCTTCCCGGCCCAATTCCAGCCGATCATCGGGCGGCAAACTGATTTTCAATCTTGGAAACATTTCCGAAGACATCATGAAGGACGGCCGCCGCTTCTATGAGAACGGCCTGCCCACACCAACGCTTCCCCAGCCGGTCGACAACTCCAACTGGGGAAGAGTACCCCTGAACCCCATCCAGGTGACCAACGCCTTCAGCAACGATCCAGCCGACCGGATTTTCCAGGACATCGGCCTGGATGGCTTAAACAACGACTCGGAGTCAGTGAGAAGATCGGAGTACATCAGCAACATGCGGAATTTCGTGACGCCCCAGGCACTCAGCGATATTGAGCGCGATCCTTCACAGGATGACTATGTTTGGTACCGAGATGCCTCCTTTACCGCCAACGACGGCATTGTGAAACGCTACAAAAATTTCAACAGCCCGCAGGGAAATTCGCAAATCAATACCGGCTCACAGTTCTCTTCCGCTGCCACCCTCTACCCCGATGGCGAAGACCTGAACCGCGACAACACCATGAATGAATCGGAGGAATATTTCCAGTACCTGGTCGACATCAAGCCCCCTACCGATCCGGTCATGAACATAGGATCCAACTTCATCGTCGACAAGAAAAGTGTTCCGATCACCGGGTTGCCCGACGGCAGTTCGCGCTCGGAAACCTGGTACCAGTTCCGGATTCCCATCGGTTCTTTCAGCAAAAGAATCGGCAATATCCCCGATTTCAAATCCATCCGTTTCATCAGGATGTTCCTGACCGATTTCGACAGCACCGTGGTGATGCGTTTCGGCAAACTGGAACTGACCCGCAACATCTGGCGCCGCTTTCCTTTCAAGATAGATGAAACCGGCAATTACGTTCCGGTGAGCAGCAGTGCCGAGTTCAATGTGAACGGCGTGAACATCGAGGAGAACGACAAACGTTCGCCGTTGCCTTACCGCACTCCGCGCGAAATCCAGCGGCAGCAGATACAAAGCAACAACGGGGTGAACCTGCTGCAGAACGAACAGAGCATGTCGCTGCGTTTCTGCAACCTCACCAGGGGCGATGCGCGCGGCGTGCAGCAAACTTTCGCAAACCGCGACCTGCGCCAGTTCGGTAAGCTTTCGATGTTCATCCACGCCGAAAATTTCGTCAAAACACCGGATAATATCAAAGACAGGGATCTGAATGCAGTCATACGGGTGGGCGCGGATTTCGGATCCAACTACTATGAGATCAGGATTCCACTGTACATGACACCGCTGGGGCTAGGTTCGCTCAATCCCAACACCGATGCCTACAACGACTCGCTCTGGAACCCCCGGAACAGCCTCGATGTGGAACTGGGGGTGCTCACCAAGATCAAGGCGGAACGGAATTCGACAGGAGCCTCGTTCACCACGCCGTACAGGAAATTGCAACCCAACGGCCATAGCTATGCTGTCATGGGAGATCCGAATCTCGGTGAGGTAAGGGGCATCCTGATCGGTGTTGAAAACGCCAACAATCCCAATGCCTGCGGCGAAGTCTGGGTGAACGAGCTGCGGCTCACCTCCATAAACGAGGAAGGGGCCTGGGCTGCCATGGCCCGGGTAGACATGACGCTGGCAGACCTGGGCACCGTCACAGGGTCGCTTTCCGCACACAGCACCGGTTTCGGAACACTGGAACAGCGGGTAAACGACCGCTACCGGGACGACCTGTTGATGTTCGACGTTTCAACCAATCTGGAACTGGGCAAACTCCTTCCGAAGAAAGCTGCCATCTCCATTCCGCTTTTCGCGAGCGTCTCCCAATCAATCAGCAAGCCCCAGTACGATCCGTTCGACATGGACATCAAACTCAAAGACAAGGTCAGCGCCGCAGCAACCGCCAAGAAAAAAGACTCCATACTTAACGCGGCAGTGGATTTTTCCAGCACCAAGACGCTTAACCTTACCAATGTGCGCAAGAACCGTACTGGTTCGAAACAGCCCAAGATCTACGACATCTCCAACATCGACCTGAGCTATTCCTATTTCAATACACGCAGCCATACGCCGCTGATTGAAAACAATGAGATCACCCGGCACCGCGGAGGCCTGGGGTACAACTTCGCACCACAACCCAAATTCATTGAACCGTTCAAGAACATCAAATTCTTCAAGAAAAGAAAAACGCACTGGTTCGACCTGATCAAAGACTTCAACTTCAACCCTGCCCCCTCGCAACTGAGTTTCCGGGCCGATGTCCAGCGGCAGTTCGGAGCCATTCAGCCCAGAAGTATTGGGGCGGAAAAATACAAGATTCCGGAGACCTACGACAAGTACTTCACGTTCCAGCGCGACTATATCCTTCGCTGGAGTTTTACCAAGTCCATCAACTTCGACTTCACCGCCACCAACAACTCGCGTATCGACGAACCTTATGGAAGAATTGACACCCGGGAAAAGAAGGATACCATCTGGAGAAGGTTCCTGCAAGGCGGAAGGAACACACTGTACTCCCATACCGCAAATCTTTCCTATACCCTGCCCACATCCAAATTTCCCCTGCTCGACTGGACGCAGGTCAACCTCAAGTACCAGGCGACTTACCGCTGGATCGGTGCCTCACGCCTTGCCGTTGACCTGGGTAATATCCTGGAAAACGGCTACAACCAGGAAGCCACCGTACAACTGGATTTCACCAAAATCTACAGCAAGTTCAAATTCTTCAGGGCTATTGAACAACCGCGTGCCGATGCGGCCGGCAGGGCAGACCGGCAAACGCGGACCGACACGGTTTACCGCACCGTGATGCGGGATGGCAAAAAGGTGAAAGAGGTGAAAAAACTACGGATCAAAAAAATAAAAGATCCGAATGCGCTCCCCGATGTGGGCACCCTTGGACGGGTTTTCGGCAAACTCATCAGCAGTGTCAAGCAGGCCAACTTCTCCTATTCGGAAAGCGGCAACACCCGCCTGCCCGGATACATGGACAGCACAAAATATTTCGGGCAGAACTGGAACAGCATGCAGCCCGGCCTCGATTTCATTACCGGCCGGCAACCCGATACCGCATGGCTGAACCGGGCCGCACGGCAGGGTGTCATGACCAAAAGCAACGAATTCAATACACTGCTGCAACAAAACTACAACCAGCGCATTGCATTCAATGCCCAGCTTGAACCCGTTCGTGACCTCAGCATCGCAGTCACCCTGAGCAAAACTTTTTCCAAAAACTATTCGGAAACCTTCAAAGACACCATCGGCGACGGCAACAACTTCGGTCACCTCAGCCCTTACGCAGGCGGAAGTTTCGACATCAGCTATATCGCCTTCCAAACACTTTTTGAAAAATTCAATCCCAACCAGGTTTCTCCCACCTTCCTGCGTTTTCAGGATTACCGCCAGGTCATCTCGCAGCGCATGGGCGCCAAAAATCCCTACACGTCCGGGCAACCCGTAGTAGGCGGTTATGCCTATGGCTACAGCCGCTATTCCACCGATGTATTGATTCCTGCCTTTGTTGCGGCCTATACCGACAAAGACCCGAACACCATCGGACTCATTGAACAAAGCAATCCCAATATGAGCGCCAATCCCTTCCGCAACCTGATGCCGATGCCCAACTGGAAAGTGGATTACAACGGTCTCAGCCGGCTCAAAGGACTGGATAAGATTTTCACCAATGCCTCCATATCGCATGGCTATACCGGCAACCTGAGTATGAACGGGTTCACTTCCGCACTGCTTTACCAGGACATTGACCGGCTTGGCTATCCCTCCTTCTACGACAGCGTATCCCGGAATTTCATCCCTTTCTTCCTGGTGCCCAACATCACCATGCAGGAGCAGTTTTCTCCGTTGTTCGGCATCGACATGACCTTCACCAACCAGATACAGGCCAAAGTAGAATACATCAAGCAACGTACGCTGAGCCTGAGCCTTATCGATTTCCAGCTCAGCGAAACCAGAAGTACGGAATTCTCCATCGGGGGCGGGTTCCGGAAAAAAGGGCTGGCACTGTTCGGAGATTTCAAATGGTTGCCGAAGTTTCTAAGCAAAAACGGAAGCAAACTCGACAATGAAATCAATATCCGGCTCGATTTTCGGGTACGGGACAATGTGACCATCAACAACCGGCTCGACCAGGAATCAACATTGCCTACGATGGGCAGCAAGGAAGTCACATTCACGCCCAGCATCGACTACTACCTGAACAGCCGGGTGAATGTGAAACTGTTTTTCGACCAGCGCAGGGTGACTCCCTACATCTCCTCAAGCGCACCGATGGTGAATACCCGAGCGGGCGTTCAGGTGCGTGTTTCACTGGCTCAGTAGACAGGCAATCAGGCCGGCGCTCCAAACAACTCAATGACCTTTTGACGCCTGAAATCAAAAATGTGGGACAATTGCTTCTTCACGAATAGCGAATGGGCAATATCGCCCAACATCCCCAATGGCAGCTTGTAATGGACGATGTCGGTCATTTCCACGCCCTGCGCTACCTGACGAAAGTGATGCTGGTGGTGCCAGAGCGCGTAGGGCCCGAAACGCTGCTCGTCCACAAAATATTTACCATCCAGCACATGGGTGATTTCGGTCATCCAGTAGAGCGGGATGCCCAGTACCGGGCTCACCTTGTATTCAATGATCTGGCCCGGGTACATCCTGTCGCCATGGTATTTGGACAAAATGGTGAATCCCAGGTTGGACGGGGTGATGTCGCGCAGATTCTGCGGGCGGCTGAAAAAATCCCAGGCCTTTTCCAGTGAAACAGGCATGACCTGGACGGTGCTCAAACTATACACTTTGCTCATAAAGGGGCTAACAAACGAACAGACGGTTTTGTTAAAATTGCGCTCAGCTTTCCCCAAACCGCAGCCTGTTCAATTAACTTTACCCGGTTGTAAATAGGTTGAAAGCAACATCCCTTTATTTGTAGCCGGAAAGAATGCTTCCCCCAACCAACCAAAATATATCTGAACGATGACAGTGAACGACCAAACATTCAGGCAGGAACTTAGAAAGTTGAACCTGCTGCAGCGAAAGGCAGTAGATAGTATCGAGGGGCCGGTTATGGTGAATGCCGGACCGGGAACCGGAAAAACGCAGGTTCTGGCCCTGCGCATAGGAAACATCCTCACAGAGGCCGATATCGATCCGGTAAATATCCTGTGCCTGACCTACACGGAGAACGGAGCCACCGAAATGCGCAAACGCCTGCTGGAAATCATCGGAGGCGCGGCCTACAAGGTGCAGATCCATACCTTTCATTCCTTTTGCAACGAAGTCATACAGGACAATCTTTCCCTTTTTGGCAAAGCCAGCCTTGAGCCCATCAGCGAGCTGGAAGAGATTGACGTTTTCTACCGCCTGATCGACAGCATCGAACAGAACAATCCGCTGAAGCGCTACGGGTCGGATGCCTACTATGAAAAGAACCGGCTCAAAAACCTCTTCAGTCTGATCAAAAAGGAGGCCTGGAAGCTCGATTTCCTCAAAGAGCGCATCGACGCTTATATCGCTTCGCTTCCCACAAAAGAAGGATTCTACTACAAGCGCAAGTACAAAACCTTCAACCCCGGAGACCCCAAAGCCGCTGACATAGTCGATGAAACAAATAGGATGAATCTGCTGAAAGCGGCCGTAGACCTCTATCCCCGCTACCAGCAGATCATGAAGGATGCGGGCCGCTACACGTTTGACGATATGATACTGTGGGTGCTCGATGCCTTTGCGAAGTTCCCCGACCTGCTGCTGAATTACCAGGAGCGGCTGCAGTATATGCTGGTCGACGAATTCCAGGACACCAGCCGTTCACAGAACCTTTTGCTGACCCAGCTCGCTGCCTACTGGCCCTCCCCCAATTTGTTCGTGGTGGGCGACGGCGACCAGAGCATCTTCTCGTTTCAGGACGCCAATGTGGGCAATCTGCTCGATTTCGAAAAGCGCTATCGGGAAAACCTCAACTCCATCACCCTGCAGCAAAACTACCGGTCAACACAGGCTGTTTTGGACGCCGCCCATCAGCTGATCACAGAAAACAAAATCCGCATTGCCGCCCCTGGCGATGACAGGCCGCTGAGCTGTGCGAACTCCGACCTTGCAGGCATCAGCATTCCTCCGGTAATTGCCTCTTACCCCAACCCCATCCAGGAAGCAGTGGACGTGGTCTGCCGGATTGAAACACTTTTCAACGAGGGTATTGCGGGAAAAGAAATTGCCGTCATCTACCGCAACCATGCACAGGTGGAGGAAATCATCCGCCTGCTCGAATCCAAAAACATTCCGGTAAACACCCGCCGCAGGATCAACCTGCTGCAAACCCCCTTTATCGGAAACATCATTGAACTTCTGGGCTGGATAGACCGGGAACGCTATATCCCCTTCAGCGCCGACGATTCATTGTTCCGGTTGCTGCATTGCAATTTTTTCGGGCTGGCTCCGCTCGACATTGCCCGCCTCAGCGTCACTGCCAACGAAAAAAACAGGAACAGCAAAGAGGAAAAATACTCCATCCGCCGCCTTCTGGCCTCTTCCCCCTTGTCGGAAAAAAATCTTTTCAGCAAGTCCGATGTCCTCTCCGCAAAAGAAATCAGCGACGCGCTCGAAGAACTGCTTGTTGATGCCGGAAAAGAAACCCTGCAACAGCTGATCGAAAACACCATCCGCAAAACCGGCATCCTGCGCTTT
Source organism: Ferruginibacter sp. (assembly GCA_044238165.1). Taxonomy (GTDB): domain Bacteria; phylum Bacteroidota; class Bacteroidia; order Chitinophagales; family Chitinophagaceae; genus Ferruginibacter. The sequence continues at coordinate 22,900 of JBIIDU010000004.1, forward strand.
GTCTTGCAAAGTCCCGAGAAAGCCTGGCTGATGCAATGCCTTCATGCGTTTTTTGGCTATATAAAGGAAGAGAACCGGCGCAATCCCGATCTGAGTTTGCACGGCCTGCTGTCCAATTTCGAAAAAATGAAGGCAAACGGCATTGCGATCCCGCTCAACAAAGTGACCACTTCCGAGGAAGGCATAAACATGGTGACCGCCCACAGCGCCAAGGGCTCGGAATTTGCCTTTGTTTTTTTGATCGGATGCACCAAAGATGTCTGGGACGATACGGGGAAAGGGGGCAACCGCTCCTACAAGCTGCCCGACAACCTGGTCAGCAATGTAGCTGCAGCCGATACGCTGGAAGAATCCCGAAGGCTTTTTTATGTGGCGCTTACCCGGGCGAAGACGCATCTGCATATTTCTTTCCCCGAAAAAAATGAACAGGGCAAGGCCATGCTCAGCAGCAGTTTTGTCAACGAACTGGCCTCCAAACTCCCGCTGGCCATCACTCCCAAAACCGTTCCCGACGAGCTGCTGGTTGACCAGATCGGCCTGCAGTTTGCCGCAACAGCCCGACCGCGTATTGAACTGATGGAGAAGGAATATATCGACTCACTGCTGAAGAAATACAGCCTGAGTGTGACCCACCTCAACAATTACCTGGAATGTCCGATCAAATTCTACTACCAGAACCTGATCAAGGTGCCCGGAGCCAAAAACGAATTCATGGCTTTCGGGAGCGCGGTCCACTACGCCATGGAAATGCTGTTCATCAATATGAAAAATCATGACGAAGTTTTTCCTTCGGTAGACGAACTGCTGGGCTATTTCAGAAAACACATGCAAAACAACCGTGAGGCATTCACGCCCGAGCAGTTTGTAAGAAGGGTCGAATACGGCGAAAAAATCCTGCCCAATTATTACAACAGGTATGTACATCAGTGGAACAAAATTGTTGCGGTTGAAAAAAGCATCCGGCAGGTGGTGGTGCAGCAGGTGCCCATCAATGGCAAACTCGACAAGATCGAATTTGCCGGCAATGAAGTGAATGTGGTCGATTACAAAACCGGCAACTACGGGAAAGCGAAAGAAAAACTTTACGGCCCCTCCGACGAATTTCCCCATGGTGGCGATTACTGGCGGCAGGCGGTATTTTATAAAATCCTGATGGACAATGATACCCGCAACCGCTGGACAGCAATCAGTACCGAATTCGATTTTGTAGAACCGGTAAAGGAGGACTATGTCCGGCACAAGATCGTGATTTCTGATTCCGACATAACTACGGTCACCCATCAAATCACCGATACCTGGCAAAAGATCCAGCGGCAGGAATTTCATACCGGATGCGGAAAAGAAGCGTGCACCTGGTGTAACTTCGTGAAAACAAACAAACTGGCGACGGCGCTCATTGGCCCCGAAGAAGAACCGGGTGATGAAGTGGCCGGCTTGCCGCAGCCTGAATGATCCGAACATTCATGTTGGTGTTTGCCGGAACCGGAAACCGCTGAAATATTTTTGCAACTGATGCGCTGTCTTCGCACCCCGAACCTGCTCCTATACGTAGCGCCGGCCCTGCTCTACCTGATGCTGGCATCGGGTTGTGCGCAGGTGGGTATGCCGACCGGAGGCCCGAAAGACACGATTCCGCCCCGACTGCTCAGCACCCTGCCCCCTGAAAAAACCACCAACTTCACCGGCAACAAGATCCTCCTTGAATTCAATGAATATATAGAGTTGAAGGAAATACAGAAATACCTGCAGGTGTCGCCCTATCCCAAAAGCATTCCGGTAGTGAGTAACAAACTCAAAACCATTACGGTGAAACTGAAAGACAGCCTGCTGCCCAATACCACGTATGCCCTCTACTTCGGGGAATCAATAACCGACCTGAACGAGGGGAATCCCTTCAGGGATTATACCTATGTTTTTTCAACAGGATCCACACTGGACAGTCTTGAACTTTCAGGAAAAGTGATACTGGCGGAAAGCGGAATGGCCGACTCTACCCTGGTAGTCGTGCTGCACCGCAATGCGCCGGATTCGGCCATTGAAAAGAGCAAACCGAATTATGTGACAACGGTAAAAGGAGACGGCAGTTTTAGATTCCGCTACCTGCCCTCAGGAAAATACCGGGTGTATGCCCTAAAAGACAACGACGGCAGCAAAACCTACAATGCCCCTACTGAACTGTTCGGGTTTTTAGCCGATGAAATCAACCTCATCGGCAGCATGCCACCGGTATCGATTCTGGCTTATGCGGCAGAGAAGGAAAAAGAAAGACCGGCAACCCCGGTAGCCCCGTCGAAACAGGTGAATGCGCTTACCTACACCACTTCCCTGACGCTTAAAACCCAACCCCTGCAGAGCGACCTGGAACTCTATTGCAACAATCCGCTGGTCCAGCCCGACCTGGGGGCAATACTGCTCACCGATACCTCCGGAAATCGCATTTCCGGATACCGTGTTGTAGCAGACAGCACCCAAAAAACGGTTCGGATACAAAACAACTGGCTGCCGGGATTTCCCTACCGGCTGATCATCCCACGAAACGCGCTGCGCGACAGTGCGGGAAGAACTACACTCAAAACAGATACGCTCGCCTTCAAAACCAAAAGCAAAACCGATTACGGCAAAGTGGTTATCCGGTTCAACAACTACAATAAAACCCTGAATCCCGTAATCCAGTTCTGGCAGGCGCAGAAACTGTTCCGGCAGCAGGCGGTCAATGCACCGGTTTGGACCGAAGAACTCTTCGAGCCCGGCGAATACGCCATCCGCATCCTTTACGATGAAAACAAAAATGGCCGATGGGATCCCGGCGATTACAAACTCAAAAGACAGCCGGAAAAAGTTATTGCTTCCGACAAAAAGCTGAATGTGAAAGCAGAGTGGGACAATGAGCTGGAACTGGACCTCTAAAGTAGTGAGGCGTACCGTGTTTTTTCAAGACCCGATCCACTAATTTTACGCCATGATTCTTCCTTCTGCCTTACTGGAAAAAGCGGTCAACGAATTTGCCCGGTTGCCGGGTATCGGTAAGAAGACTGCGCTCCGGCTGGTATTGCACCTGCTGACCCGGGAACCGAACGAGGTGACCCGATTCAGCGAAGCCATCGACCAGATGAGGAAGCAACTGGTTTTCTGTACCCGCTGCCACAACATTGCCGACCATTCGATCTGCGGCATTTGCGCCAACCGATCCAGAAAGCATGAAATCATCTGTGTCGTGGAAAATATCCGCGATGTGATCGCCATTGAGAACACACAGCAATTCAACGGCGTCTATCACGTGCTGGGCGGCATCATTTCCCCCCTCGACGGCGTGGGGCCCGACCAGCTCAACATCCATAGCCTGATTGAACGGGTCAACAAAGAAAACCCCTCCGAAATCATTTTCGCGCTCAACGCGACCATCCAGGGGGATACCACCATTTACTACATCAGTAAAAAACTGGAGCATCATCCCGTAAAAATCACCACCATCGCCCGGGGAATCGCCTTCGGTGGTGAACTCGAATATGCCGACGAGCTCACACTGGCCAAAAGCATCAGCAACCGGATGAATGTGGAACACTACATCGCAGGTAATTAATCCGAAATCAAAAAAGGACTGGCTTACTGCCTGTGGTAACAGACCCGGCAGCGGGGCTCATACACATCTTTTTCTCCCAGCACTACCTGCCCTTCGGCAGCAGTTTTCCGGTAGCTGATGTTGGCAATATTGCCGCATTGAACGCAAATGGCGTGGAGTTTGGTGATATAATCGGCTATGGCCAGCAGATTGGGCATCTGGCCGAAAGGTTTTCCCAGATAATCCATGTCGAGACCTGCCACAATGACCCGGATGCCGCGGAGTGCAAGCTGCTCACATACGAATGCGATCTCCGCGTCAAAAAACTGGGCTTCATCGATACCGACAACATCCACATCGCTGGCCAGCAACAAAATGGACTGGGATGTTTCCACAGGAGTGCTGTTGATGGCGTTGGTATCGTGGCTCACAATCTGCGCCTCATGGTACCGGGTATCGATGGCCGGCTTGAAAATTTCGGCGCGCTGGTTGGCGATCTTCACCCGTTTCAGCCGGCGTATCAGTTCCTCGGTTTTTCCGCTGAACATGCTTCCGCAGATCACCTCTATGGAGCCTCTTCGTTCGCCGGATATGTTGGGCTCGATAAACATATTTGAGCTATTTTACCTTGCAGTTTGTACCTTTATTCGGTTAATGCAAAGATTATTTTTTTGAGGCATTGCCCAAAAGAAATTTTCCATCAGGCACCTGTCAATTCACTATGAATATGGAAAGAGTGGGAACACTGCTCGACAAGCTGCAACAACAGTTTCAGCAAAAAGCCCCGCCGGCAGAATTATTGCTCACCCTTCACATGATGCAGCAGGAACTCGCTGCACTCAGTCCAAGCGCCCTTCCGGATACGATGGGACGTTCGGTTGTTCTTTCGATGCCCGCAGCACCCTTTCTGAGCGCCGGAACAAATCCTTCTTCAAGCGCTCCACCCCCGATTCCGGCAATAGCAATAAATGAGGAAGAGAAAATTGTGGAAGTGCTGCAGGTAGATGAGGCGGAAATCGAAGCAGAACTGGATGCGCTTAAAAAAAACGCGGAAGCCATAGAGCAAATGAGCCTTTCCAGCCGCCCGACCACCTTGTTCGATTTTACGGATGATGATATTCCCACACTTCCGCCCCAACCCGCCTCCCAAAGAGAAGTGAACGAATCGATCCGCGAAGAAAGCCCTTCCGTAAATGAAAAACTCAAGGCTCCTCAAAAAGAGGTGAGTGAGAAACTGAACGACCAGACCATCAAGGACCTCAAAAAGGGTATCGATGTCAATGAACGCTTCCTGTACATCAATGAGCTGTTCCGGGGCGATGAGAGTACTTATGAAAGAAGTATAAAAACCATCAACAGTTTTTCCATCTGGCCCGAAGCAGAATACTGGATCAGCCGTGAACTGAAAATCAAACTGGGGTGGGACGATAAAAATCCGGTGGTACAGCAGTTCTATCAGCTGGTAAGAAGGCGGTTTGCTGCTAACTGATCCATAATGGCACGGGTAGCTCCCGAACGGGATTTTACAAAGTCAGCCGCATCCTCCGACTTTTCACGAAGCAGTTGCGGATTATTCCATAAGACGTCCAACACTTTCCTAAGTTCTGATGGATTCCTGACCGATATGCCCGACCCCCTTTTCACCATATCAACAGCCTCCGTAAATTTCTGAAATACCGGACCAAAGATGACGGGCATGCCATAAACCGCAGGCTCCAGCACATTATGGATGCCGCCCCGGTTGAATCCGCCGCCCACATAAGCGATCTGGCCATAACGGTATAATCTGGAAAGCAGGCCCATGCGGTCAATGATAAGTACGCGGCCCATTGTTTTTTGTTCAACCCGCTTCGGGGTTCCCGCCAATTGGGAATACAGAACCGCTTCAGGAAATGTTTTTAAGAGCTGGCTGATTCTGCCCTTGTCGGTTTCATGAGGCGCCACAATCAGCAAGCCACTCGCTTCTACGGAAAAATACTGTTTCAGGATTTGCTCATCCTCCGGCCAGGTACTTCCCGCCACCAACACCTGCTCCGCTCCGCAAAATTCAGCTACCCCGCTTATGGGTTCATGCTTTCCGGCTATTTCCAGCACACGGTCAAAGCGGGTATCGCCACAAACGGAAACCGATCGGATTCCGAGTCCGGCAAGCAAGGCGGCCGACTCTTCATTTTGCACAAAGAAAAAACTGAATGCTTTCAGCATGCTGCGCCAGATACTTCCATAAGGTTTGAAAAAGGGCTGCCCTTTCCGAAACAGACTGGACAGCAACATAAGAGGGATTTTCTTTACCCGTATTTCATTGATGAAGTGAAACCAGAATTCATATTTCACCCATAAAACCAGTTCAGGATCCAGCGCCCCAATCAGCCATCGGGCATTGCTCCGGTTGTCTTCAGGCAGATAGAATACCGCGTCGGCTCCCCGGTAATCTTTTACTGCCTCATAACCGGAAGGAGAAAAGAAACTGAGCAGGATGACGGTTCCCGGATATTCTTGCCGCAAGGCTTCCAACACCGGTCTGCCCTGCTCAAACTCACCCAGGCTGGCACAATGCATCCACACCCGTTTTTTGCTTTCGAAGGAAGGAATGGTGCGCAGCAATTCGGGAATGGACGACCGGTAGTCCCGTCTGCCGGAAACCCAGCGGCGGGCCTTCGGGTTAAATAAAGCCGCTATATGTATAGACAAGAAATAAGCGCGGACAAAAAAATTATACAAAAAGATACCCACTCTTCAGTTTTTGGGTAAATCTAAAGCAAAAGCCCTTTCCTGCAAGAGTTTTTGACCCCCGGGCCCCTCTTTAGAGGCCAAAATGCTATCTTTGCGCGCATTATAAATCTCTCCGATATGCGACCCTTGCAAATGGTAGACACCCGCACCCAGTACCACCATATCAAGACCGAAGTAGACGCCGCCGTTTTAGGTGTGCTGGAAAGTTCGGTATTCATTGGTGGTCAGGTAGTTAGCGATTTTGGCATGCAGTTGGCCGCGTACAACGGATCAACCCATGCCATTCCCTGCGCCAACGGAACCGATGCCCTCCAGATTGCCATGATGGCGCTTGGCCTTGAGCCGGGTGACGAAGTGATTACTCCTTCCTTCACCTACATAGCCACTGTTGAAACGGCAGCCCTGCTGCACCTCAAACCGGTTTTTGTAGAAGTGGACCCACATACCTTTTGTATCAGTCCCGATGCCATTGAAGCGGCCATCACCCCGAAAACCAAGGCCATTGTTCCTGTTCATCTGTACGGCCACCCAGCCGATATGGAGAAAATCATGGCCATCGCCCATAAGCACGGACTGTATGTGATTGAAGACAACGCTCAGGCCATAGGCGCAGCAATCAGGTTCAGTGATGGGAGCGTCAAAAAAACCGGGAG
>JBIIDU010000324.1:0-2550 GCA_044238165.1 Ferruginibacter sp.
TGCGCTACGAAAAGCTGGTCACTCCGCTTCGGGTGAAACTGCTGCGTGTATTCGGCATCCTGTCGGCCCTGCTGGTGAGCTCGGTGCTGGTGATTGTGCTGTACACCCGTTTCGTTCCCCGCCCGCAGGACAAGATGCTGCTGTACCGTTACGATGCCATGAAGGAAAATTACACTGCGCTCTCTTCGAAGATCAAATCGCTGGAACAGGAGATGACTGCATTGGAAAAACGCGACAACGATGTGTACCGCTCGATCTTTGAAGCCAACCCGCTCCCCGACAGCGCCAGGGCAAAACTCACGGAAGCTAAAAAGGAGCTGGACAAAGTGAGCCGCATGGACGAGGAGCAACTCTCGGAAAGCATCACCTCCAGCCTCAACAACATCAGCGCACGCATCGCCTACCAGCAGCGGAGTTACGATGCCATCCAGAAGCTGATCAGCAACCAGGAAAACAAACTGAGCAGCATTCCGGCCATCCAGCCGGTGAGCAACAAGGAGCTGACCCGCATCGCCAGCGGGTTCGGCATGCGCATCCACCCGATTTACGGCATCGCCAAAATGCACAACGGACTCGACTTCACCGCGCCCCAGGGAACACCCATCTATGCCACCGGCGACGGCCTGATCAGGGTGGCAGGAATGGGTACAGGTGCCGGAAACCACGTGATCATCAACCACGGCTATGGCTATGAAACGGTATACATGCATATGGTGCGCATCCGGGCGCGCGAAGGACAAAGGGTGAAGCGGGGCGAAGTTGTCGGCTGGGTAGGAACCACCGGAGCCAGTACAGGACCGCATTGCCACTACGAAGTACATATCAATGGCACTCCTGTGGACCCCGTTTACTTTTTCTATAATGACCTCAATGCGGAGCAATACGACCGGCTGCTGAAAATCGCCGCTACCGGAAGCGCCAAAAGTTTTGACTGACGGAATGGAGCAAAAACGCAACTGTGCTAACTTTATCGTGTTGTAACGCTTACCTTTAGTGCACGCCTTTATCTTATGCTGAGCAAACCCAAACAGATTAGTTTATTCGATTTTGACGAGCCTGTAGACGACAGGCCCGAAAAAAAGTCGTCAGCAAGGAAGCGGCCCGACCCGGGCGCTGCTGTCCCGTCAACCGATACCGCCACCGTGGTCGATATTCCCGAACTGCTTACGGATCCGGTAAAAGAAAAAAAATCCGGCAATAACCTGTCGAAAGCCGAAGCAGGTGCGGATACCCCGGAAAAAAATGCGAAAGGCAACGACAATTCCCGGAAGCAAAAAAGCACAAGGGGCCGTAAGAGCATCAAAGAGCTCAGCGCCGCAGCCCACCTGGTGGATGTACCCCCCGACGAAGTGCTGTTCCAGAAAAGCTATTATGCCATCGGCAAAGTAGCGGAAATGTTCAAAGTGAACCAGTCGCTGCTCCGGCTCTGGGAAAATGAGTTTGACATCCTGAAGCCGAAGAAGAACGGGAAAGGCGACCGTTACTTCCGCCCGGAAGATGTCAAGAACATCCAGCTTATCTATCACCTCACCCGCGAGCGCAAATACACCATGGAAGGTGCGAAAGAATATTTCCGCAACAACAAAAAAGCGGATGAGAAATTCGCGCTGATCGAATCACTCAAAAAAATCAAAAGTTTTCTCCTTGAGGTCAAAGCCAATCTGTGATAAGATCCGCACTGCTGCGCTGTTGCTGGCCTTCATACTCCTGAACGGCGCCCTCCCTGCCCAGGATTTATTCAGGCGCACCGTTGACCCGAAAGATTCCTCAAAACCCATGCTCACGGGAATCATCAGCCGTTCGCTGCTGGAAGGAGATACGGCTTTTGTCTGGATGAATACAGGCTACAAGGCTTACAAACCCTCAGAAAAAGCGGTGGAAGAAGGCCGGCAGCAAAAAGACGCCCACATACTGGTATTCGGAGGCACCTGGTGTGAAGACACGCAATTCATCCTTCCGCGTTTCTTCCGTCTGGCCGACAGTTGCGGAATATCCGAAAAGCAGGTTTCACTTTTTGCGGTCGACCGCAGTAAACAGGCTATGGGCGGACTGTCATTTGCGTTCAACATAACCAATGTCCCCACCATCATTGTCATGCACGGGGGTGTGGAAATCGGCCGTGTGGTAGAATATGGTAAAACGGGCAACTGGGACAAAGAGCTCTGTGAATTACTAAAGCGCGCCCGGTAAAGAACAGCTGCAATCATTCGCTAAAAATCAAAAAAGAAAAAATGCTTCATTGCTTGCCCGGCGCCCGGCGGATACCCCTTATTACGATTGCTGTACTATGTTTCAGCTTTCCGGCAAGAACACAGGATACCCGACTCCACCCCGGCTTCATAAAAGAGGAATATCTTGAACTGCTGAAGGTTTCTTCCCGGCAGGGGGATACACTCTATAATGCCGCATTGCCCGCCCCTCAACGGTTTCATCGTGTGTACCGCTCACCGGTAATGGGACTCGACAACCGCTGGGAGCTCTGGCTTGCGCCCGATTCAACGGCGGCCATCAGTATCCGCGGCACAACCCGGAAGCAGGACAGCTGGATTG
>JBIIDU010000083.1:0-9256 GCA_044238165.1 Ferruginibacter sp.
CTTTTTCCCGCGAAGAAGAGGAAGCGACCGTCACACCGAGCTCATCGTTGATCAGCTGGGCATAGATGTCGGTATTGCTTCTGAATACGCTGAGCCGGGGTTTGTTAGCGGTTCCGCTCACTTTTTTACGGATGCGGTACCTGATTTTGCGGCGTGCGGTTACTTTGTTGTTCATATCGGTTCATTTTACCTTTCCGGACATTCCGGACGAGGATGATAACTGTGTTGCTTTTCATGCTGCCTTTTCCCATTTGAGGAGCCGGCTGCCGTTGCCATTCAGCGATTATTTACCTGCGCTCTTGCCGGCTTTCCTTCTAAGGACTTCGCCTGCGAACTTCACGCCCTTGCCCTTATAGGGTTCGGGTTTGCGGAGGCTTCTGATTTTTGCACAAACCTGACCGAGCAGTTGCTTGTCGGTTCCTTCGAGGCTGATCATCGGATTCTGACCTTTCTCCTGCGAAGTGGTCACTTTCAGTTCCTTGGGTATTTCGAAAATGATGTTGTGTGAATACCCGAGCGCCAGGTCGAGGATATTTCCCTGGTTGGCGGCCTTGTAACCCACACCCACCAGCTCCAGCTTCTTGGTATATCCTTCGGTTACACCTTTCACCATGTTGCTGATGAGCGAACGGTAGAGCCCGTGCATGGCGCGGTGACGAATCTGCTCTGTTGGACGCTTGATCACCACTTTGCCATCAGCCACTTCGAGTGTGATGTCGGCATCGACGTTCTGCTTCAACTCACCCTTGGGTCCCTTTACGGTCACCAGGTTGTCTTTGCCCACTGTGATGGTGACTCCTGCGGGAAATTCAACGGGTTTTTTTCCAATTCGTGACATAACCGTTTTTTTATTTTTTGTCATTCCGGCAAATGCGGAACAACGTTTTCTTAATTAGTAAATATTGCACAATACCTCACCCCCCACATTCTGCGCACGCGCTTCCTTGTCGGTCATCACTCCTTTCGAAGTAGAGATGATTGCGATACCCAGTCCGTTTTTCACACGACGAAACTCGTCGGGCTTGGCGTAGGTACGAAGCCCGGGCCGGCTGACACGCTCGAGGCTCTGGATAACAGGAAGCTTCGTTGAAGGATCGTACTTGAGGGCGATTTTGATAACCCCCTGCTTGGTGTCGTCCTCGAATTTGTACTTCAGGATATAACCTTTCTCGTAGAGGATTTCGGTCATCCGCTTTTTGAGGTTGGATGCCGGTATTTCCACGATGCGATGGTTGGCCATCTGGGCATTCCGGATTCGGGTGAGATAATCGGCTATGGGATCTGTTACCATGTTGATTCGGTTGGTGGATGAATGTTTAGTTTCTGTTCGAACGGCGTTGTCCGCTTACCAGCTTGCCTTGGTCACTCCGGGAATTTTACCGGCCAGGGCCATGTCACGGAACTGGTTACGCGATATCCCGAAATGCCGCATGTATCCGCGCGGACGTCCGGTGAGCTGGCAACGGTTGCGCAGGCGGACAGGAGATGCGTTTTTAGGAAGTGCATCCAGTGCCTTGTAATCGCCGGCTGCCTTGAGGGCGGCACGTTTCGCCGAAAATTTGGCCGATAAGGCTTCGCGCTTTCGTTGCCGGGCTTCTACTGATTTTTTAGCCATAGTGTGATAGTGTTATCAATATTGGACCACCGGGGTCAATTATTTTTTCGCATTTTTGAACGGCATACCCAGTTCCCTGAGCAATTCGTAGGCCTCTTCGTTGGTGCCCGCCGTGGTTACAAAAGTGATGTCCATACCGGTGATCTTGTTCACCTTGTCGATATCGATTTCGGGGAAGATGATCTGCTCGGTGATGCCCAGCGTATAGTTTCCGCGGCCATCGAAGGACTTGTCGTTCACGCCTTTGAAATCGCGCACGCGAGGAAGGGAAACCGACACAAAGCGGTCGAGGAACTCGTACATCTTCACACCGCGAAGGGTCACCCGGGCGCCGATGGGCATGTTCTTCCTGAGTTTGAAATTAGAGATATCCTTCTTACTCATGGTAGGAACCGCTTTCTGGCCGGTGATGGCGGACAGTTCTTCCACAGCGGTGTCAACCAGTTTCTTATCGGCCACAGCTCCATTGACACCGCGATTGAGACAGATCTTGGTCAGGCGCGGGGCCTGCATGACGGTTTTGTAACTGAATTTCTTCATGAGATTGGGTACCACCTCCTTGGTGTACCGCTCCGCCAGACGTGGTGTGTATTTGATTGTGCTCATTATTTGATTACCTCCCCTGATTTTTTAGCGATTCTGACTGTTTTTCCGTTTTCGCGCTTGAGGCCGACCTTGGTAGGTTTTCCGGCTTTAGCGTCCCAAAGCATCACATTCGAGATATGGATGGGCGCTTCTGATTTCACAATGCCGCCGCGGGTGTTCTGTGCGGTTGGCTTGGTATGTTTGGTGACGATATTGACGCCTTCCACCAGAACGCGCTGCTTTTCCACCAGCACTTCCATGACCTTGCGCGGCTTTTTCAGGTCCTTGTCGTCGCCCGATACCACCACTACCGTATCACCTTTGCGGATGCGGAACTTGGGTTTGAATCTTGTACTCATTTTATAGCTTTTTGACCTTGCCGCTTTCGTGAAACAGCGGCGCTTGTTGAATATATCTTCTTACAGCACTTCGGGTGCCAGCGAAATGATTTTCATGTATCCTTTGTCACGCAACTCACGGGCTACAGGGCCGAAGATGCGGGTACCACGCGGCTCGTCGGAAGCGTTGAGCAGCACCACGGCGTTGTCGTCGAAGCGGATGTAGGATCCGTCCTTACGGCGCAGCTTGTTGGTTGTGCGTACGATCACCGCCTTGCTCACGGTACCTTTCTTGACACCGGCGGCAGGCATGGCATCTTTAACGGTAACCACGATCTTGTCGCCGATTTTGGCATAATCCTGTCCGGAATTGCCCAGCACCCGGATGCACAACACTTCCTTGGCTCCGCTGTTGTCGGCCACATTCAGCCTGCTTTCTTGTTGTATCATTGTAATTAGCTTTAAACCGTGTTCGATATTCGCCCGTTCGGGGGCACTTCTTACTTCACCTTCTCGATGATTTCCACAAGGCGCCAGCGCTTTGTTTTGCTGAGCGGACGGGTTTCCATGATCCGTACCGTATCGCCGATGCTGCACTCGTTCTTTTCGTCGTGCGCATGGAACTTAGTGGATTTCTTCACGAACTTCCCGTACAGCGGATGCTTCACCTTGGTTTCCACTTTAACCGTGATGGATTTGTCCATCTTGTTGCTGGTAACCACTCCGGCTTTGGTCTTCCGTAAATTTCTTTCTGTCATCTTAACCTTTTTTATTCTTGGTCGATAGTTGTTCGTTGTGCGACCTGTTTCAGGCCGTCATTTCCTTTTGCTTCAGCAATGTTTTGAGCCGGGCCACATCCTTCCGCAGCATCCGGATGCTCACCGGGTTTTCCAGCGGCGTGATGCTGTGGGAGAAGCGCACTTTTTTCAGGCGGGCTTCGTCTTCGGCTATTTTGGCCCTGAGGTCCTCAACACTCAGTCCCTTTATGCTGTTCAGAAAATCTACTTTTTTGGCCATGGTTCAAATTTTAAATGTTGTGGTGTGCTCATCAGGCCTGGTAATCCCTGCGGATCACAAACTTTACGGCGATGGGCAGTTTCTGTGCCGCCAGTTCAAAAGCTTCGCGGGCCACCTGCAGGGGAACTCCGTCGGCTTCGAACAGGATGCGTCCCGGCTCCACGACAGCCGCCCAGTATTCGGGGTTACCCTTACCCTTACCCATCCTTACTTCAGCGGGCTTTTTGGTGATGGGCTTGTCGGGGAATATGCGGATCCATACGTTTCCTTCCCTTTTCATATGACGGGTCATTGCCTGACGGGCGCTTTCAATCTGCCGGTTGGTGAGCCAGATGGGTTCGAGGGCCTTGAGGCCGAAAGAACCGAAAGCGATGGTGGTGCCGCGCTTGGCGACTTCACGAATCCTTCCTTTCTGCGCTTTCCGGTGTTTTGATCGTTTTGGTTGTAACATGACTGGTTAATGTTGTAATACCGCTATATAAAATTCTGATCGTACTATGCTGTTTTTCGGGCATCATCGTTTTCCGCGTCCTCCGCCTCCACGACGGTCGCCTCCACGGTCACGGTCACCACCGCCTCTTCTGTCGGGGCGGTCGCCCATGCGGTCAAATCCGCGCTCGCCTTCCTTGCCGCCACCCACGACCACGTTAGGGTTGAGGTCGCGCTTGCCAAGGACTTCGCCCTTGCAAATCCACACTTTCACACCTATTTTTCCATAAACGGTTTGTGCGAAAACGCTGGCATAATCGATGTCCATCCGCAGGGTGTGCAATGGTGTCCTGCCCTGTTTTATTTCTTCGCTGCGCGCAATCTCAGCACCTCCGAGACGTCCGCCGCAACGAACCTTGATGCCTTCGGCGCCCATGCGCAGTGCGGAAGCGATGGCCATTTTCACGGCGCGCTTGAAGTTGATACGACCTTCCAGCTGACGGGCGATGGTTTCCGCCACAATCTGCGCGTCGAGTTCGGGCCGGCGGATTTCGAGGATGTTGATCTGCACGTCTTCCTTACCGGTGAGCTTCTTCAGTTCTTCCTTGATGCGGTCCACTTCTCCGCCTCCCTTACCGATGATGATGCCTGGTTTGGATGTGTGGATGGTGATGATGAGTTTGTTGAGCGTACGCTCGATGACGATTTTGGAAATACCCCCCTTGTTGATACGGGCGTTCAGGTAATTGCGGATCTTATGGTCCTCAATCAGTTTGCTGCCGTAGTCTTTTTTATTGGCATACCAGTTGCTGTCCCATCCGCGGATGATGCCTAATCTGATGCCAACAGGATTTGTTTTCTGACCCATAGTGTTGTATTTCCATCGCCTGGCCGGCTAGATTGCCGGGCCGATGTGTTTGTGTTTATGAATTGTTTTTTGAATCAACGATCAGTGTCACGTGGTTGCTCCGCTTGCGAATCTTGTAGCCGCGTCCCTGAGGGGCGGGGCGCATGCGCTTGATGACCCGGCCTCCGTCGACCATGGCCGCTTTCACAAAGAGATGCGCATCTTCAGATTTCGCATCCTTGTTCTTCTGCTCCCAGTTGTTGATGGCGCTTTTCAGCAGCTGGTACAGGGGCGAAGAGGGATGCTTGGGGCTGAACTGCAGGACAGCCAGGGCTTTTTCCACTTCCATGCCGCGGATCAGGTCCACAAGAAGGCGCATCTTGCGCGGCGAAGTCGGGTAATTGTTGAGTTTGGCTAATGCTTCCATTTTTTTATCTTTTCATAAACCTTCCGTGGTGCGGCCGGCTTACGGGTTAGGCTATTTTTTTACTGGAGTGCCCCCTGAAATTGCGGGTGGGAGCGAATTCACCGAGCTTATGGCCCACCATGAATTCTGTCACATAAACCGGAATGAATTTGTTTCCGTTGTGCACCGCCAGGGTATGACCTACGAAGTCGGGCGAAATGGTAGAACGGCGGCTCCAGGTTTTGAGCACACCTTTCTTGGTTTTACCGTCATTCATGGCAAGAATCTTGTCCTCCAGATTGGCGTCGATGTAAGGGCCTTTTTTTACTGAACGTGGCATATTGCTTTTTGCGTTTATTTCCGGGCAGGGTTGCCGTCCGGCATTTTAACTGTTGATTTATTTACTGAGTTTTTTTCCGTTTTTGCGCTGGATGATCATCTTATCGGATCCTTTACCGCGTGTACGGGTCACTTCGCCCTTGGCATAGCGGCCGGTGCGGCTACGCGGGTGTCCACCCGAAGCCCTTCCTTCGCCACCACCCATCGGATGGTCGACCGGGTTCATGGCCACGGCACGGGTACGGGGACGAACGCCCTTCCAACGGTTACGACCGGCTTTTCCGAGGCTTTCAAGGTTGTGGTCGCTGTTGCTCACAACGCCTACGGTTGCGTAGCAGTTGATGAGCACTTTACGCAGTTCACCACTGGGCATTTTCAACACACCGTAACGCTCTTCCTTGTTCGAAAGCTGTGCGCTGGTTCCTGCGCTGCGTACCAGTTTGCCCCCCTGGCCGGGTTGCATTTCAATGTTGTGCACATTGGTACCCAGCGGCATGTTTTTCAGTTGCAGGGCGTTGCCCAGTTCCGGAGCAACATTGTCGCCACTGATGACGGTGGCACCCACCTGCAGCCCGTTAGGAGCGAGGATATAACGCTTTTCGCCATCGGCGTATGCCAGCAGGGCGATGAAGGCGGTACGGTTCGGATCGTACTCGATACTTTTCACCGTAGCGGGAATGTCTTTCTTCGAGCGCTTGAAATCGACAATCCGGTACATGTGCTTGTGTCCGCCACCCATATAGCGCATGGAGCGACGACCCTGGGCGTTACGTCCGGCGGTGCTGTTCTGTTTTTCCACCAGCGATTTCTCGGGAACATTGGTGGTCACTTCGGCATATGCGTTGCCGATTCTCCAGCGGGTTCCAGCGGTGGTGGGTTTGTATTTCCTGAGTGCCATATTAATTTACTTTTCAACTTTAGCGGCAGTTGTCGCCATTCATAATTTTTTCCTTTATCCGGGGGCTTATACGGTGGTTCCGTACAAGTCGATGGTTTCGCCCTCGGCCACGGTCACGTAGGCCTTCTTCTTCGCCGGCTTGCGGCCGTTGAGGAAGCCGGATTTGGTGTAACGCGACTTGGCTTTGCCCGGCATCACGGCGGTGTTCACATCAATGACCTGCACGCCGTAGAAAGACTCCACAGCCTTCTTGATTTCGAGCTTGTTGGCCTTACGCCCCACGATGAACGCGTAGCGGTTGGCTTTTTCGGTCTGCTTGTTGATCTTTTCGGAAAGTACCGGCCTGATCAGTATGTCGGTTGGTCTCATGGTTGTTTTTTTTCGGCTCTTGAACGAGTTCTTGTTACCGGGCTTATGCCTGTGCTTCGCTGAAAATCTTCGCGGTTGATTCGGTAAATACCAACACCTGGGCATTTACGATGTCGTAGGTGTTGATGTCGGCTAGCACGGCACCCTGTACCGTGGGTATGTTGCGCATACTCAGGTAGGTATTGCCATCATATTCGGGCAGCACAAACAATGCTTTCTTGTCGCGGATGTTGAGGTTGCCCAAAATGCCTGAGAAGGTCTTGGTTTTCGGAGCGTCCATGTTGATATCTTCCAGCACGACAATGGCATTCTTTACGGCCTTGTGGCTGAGGGCGCTCACGCGGGCGAGGTCCTTCACTTTTTTGTTGAGCTTGAAATCGTAGCCATGGGGCTTGGGGCCAAAAATGGTACCGCCGCCCTTGTAAAGCGGGTTGCGGATATTTCCCTTCCGGGCGCCGCCGGTGCCTTTCTGCTTCACCAGTTTGCGGGAAGCTCCTTTCACTTCGGCACGGGTTTTCACCTTGTGCGTGCCCTGACGCTGGGCGGCGAGGTATTGCTTCACCGAGAGGTAAACCACATGATGGTTGGGCTCCACGCCGAAGATATCTTCAGGAAGATCCACGGTGCGTCCGGTTTTGGAGCCGTTTATGTTCAGCACATCTACTTGCATGACGAGTTCAGTTTATTGGTCTGCCTTCCGGCTGTTTTTATTTTTGAATCATTACGATGGAACCATTGTGTCCGGGCACCGATCCGCTGACGAGTATGTAATTTTTTTCCGGAAATATCTTCACCACTTTCAGGCCCTTCAATTTCACACGGTCCTGACCCATTCGGCCAGCCATGCGCATGCCTTTGAACACACGGGAGGCGTCGGAGGAGTTACCGATGGAGCCCGGTGCGCGCTGACGGTCGTGCTGGCCGTGAGTGGCTTCACCCACACCGCTGAACCCGTGGCGCTTCACCACACCCTGGAAACCCTTTCCCTTGGAGGTACCCACTACCGCCACTTTCTCCCCTTCGGAAAAAATGTCGACCGTGATGGTTTCGCCAACGGCGCGGTCTGTTTCGCAATCGCGTATTTCTTTAACTACTTTTTTGGGAGAGGTTTGCGCTTTGGAGAAATGGTTGAGCGCTGCTTTGGTGGTATGCTTTTCTTTCTTATCGCCAAATGCGATCTGAAGGGCGTTGTAACCGTCGTTTTCTACGGTTTTCTTCTGGGTGACAACACAGGGACCGGCTTCGATGATGGTCACGGAGGTTTGCTTTCCGGATGCATCGAAAATACTGGTCATGCCAATTTTCTTGCCAATAATACTTTTCATTGTATCGTATTTATATCCAGCGCTCCACGAAGGGAGATGGATGTTCGCTATTTAAATTAAGAACTGACCTTCTGCTTATCCGCGCGTATACGGCGGATAGTTCATCAGGCCTTGATCTCAACATCAACACCACTGGGCAGGTCGAGCTTACTGAGTGCATCGACTGTTCGGCTGCTGCTGGTGTAGATGTCTAACAAACGCTTATGTGTGCACAACTGGAACTGTTCCCGCGCCTTCTTGTTGACATGGGGAGCGCGCAACACGGTGAAAATCTTCTTTTGGGTAGGCAGGGGAATGGGCCCCGTGACCACCGCGCCGGTGCTGCGTACAGTTTTAACGATCTTCTCGGCAGATTTGTCGACCAGATTGTGGTCGTAGGACTGCAGTTTGATTCGAATGCGTTGTGACATATGCAAAGAACTTTTAGAACCCTTTTTTGAATTGGGAGTGCAAAGGTAGGGGGGTGACACGAAATGGCAAAGGTTTTTATAAATATTTTCCAGAACTGCCCGACGGTGTCAACGTGTTGATCGGGAACAAGCAGTTTTTAGGGGGAAATCGGGCAATCATAACCGGGAGGTGGGTACGACCCGGTTCCTCCCTGCGAACCAATGGCAGGGAGAATTGTTTAGTTTTAACAAATATTAATAATGCGAATCCTCCACATCCTGATAGCATGCCTTTGTAGCTGCCTGACCTTGGCGGGTCAGAAGCAGAACAACCAGTGGCGGTTTGGAGGGGGCGGTGGAATCGACTTCAATGTATCGCCCGCCGCCTTCATTGGAGGGGGCGCCACGCAAACTGGGGAAGGCAGCGCTTCAGTGGCAGACAGGAATACCGGAGCACTTCTGTTTTACACCGATGGCGTTACCGTATGGAATGCGCAAAATCAGGTGATGCCCAACGGAACGGGATTGCTGGGCGGAGATCCTGTCCTCCTCTCATCCACTACTGCAGCGGTAATTGTTCCCAAACCGGGAAGCACAACGCAATATTATATTATTGCCATCGACGAGCAGGCTTCAACCAACGGTGTTTCCTACAGCCTGATCGACATGACCCTCAATGGTGGGCTGGGCGATGTGGTT
>JBIIDU010000082.1:0-9256 GCA_044238165.1 Ferruginibacter sp.
CAATGTTTCCGATATCACCACCACCTCTGTAAGGCTGAACTGGCAGACTTTGCCGGGGTTGTTTTATACCGTCGAATACCGAACGGATAATGGCAGCAGCTGGACTCCTGTGCTTTCCGGCTCCAACCTCAACCGGGCCGACCTGAGCGGGTTGGTACCTGGGGCTACGTATGTGTGGCGCGTCAATGCGAACTGTGCGCCGGTTCGTGGCGAAGTGTATTCAGAGTCGCAGTTTACCACATCAAACAGGAACAGCAATATCACGGCTTTCAAAGACGGAATCGGTATCAAGATGACCCCGAATCCGGTTGGCGATCAGGCTGTCGTGGATTTTGCGGTACCGGGAACCGGCAGTGTCAGCATGCTGCTCTTCAATGCCTTGGGTCAGCGTGTACGCAATATCGTTACCGGAGTAAGTGCCCCCGGCCAGTACCAGTTGCAACTCCGCGACGAGCTCAAGGCGCTGAGCCGCGGCATCTATATGCTCCGCATTGAACAAAACGGAAGGCGCAACTCCGTGCGCTTCCTTAAAAAGTAATTGATCAACAGGAAAAAAGATTGCCATGCAGCAAACGCTAACGAACAAGTCGTTGCAAGCCGTGCAGAGCGAGGTGCAAAGCACGAAAAAGATCGCGCTTTCGGTGGACTGCGTCATCTTCGGTTTTGATGAGAACAAACTCAAGGTACTGCTGATCCGCAGCGATCTCAGGAAATACGAAGGCAGGTGGTCGCTGCTGGGTGACCTGGTGAAACCCGACGAGGATCTGGACAGTTCTGCCTACCGGATTCTGAAGCAGCGTACGGGGCTGAGCGACGTGTATCTTGAGCAGGTGCATACGTTTGGAAACGTCGAACGCCATCCGGCAGGCAGGGTGGTTACCGTCACCTACTGTTCGCTGATCAATGTGCAGCACCACAAGCTGAACATTTTTGCCAATGAACTCCACTGGCACGATGTCAAATCGGTCAAGGACCTTGCCTTCGACCACCAGACCATTTTCGACCATACCATCCTGCAGTTGCAGAAACGGGTTCGCGAGCATCCGCTGGGCTTCAACCTGCTGCCGAAGAAATTTTCACTGCGTGACTTGCAGAATCTTTATGAGGCGATACTGGACATCAAAATGGACCGGCGGAACTTCCGGAAAAAATTTTTCGCCATGGATTTCCTCGTCGACCTGAATGAAATGGAACAGAATGTGCCCCACCGCCCCGGCAAGCTTTACAAATTCAACTACGACAAGTACGATAAAAAGAAAAAACGGCTTACCGGTATCGATTTTCATTAAGAATCTTATACATAGATACTGTGTGCAGCATTTCAGAGAGCCTGTTTGTCAATAGTCCGGACAGATGCGTTGCTTTCTGAAATCCTATTCTGATTTTTCTGGTTTGATATATCCGGGGAAACAGGACAAAAAAATTCAACAAGACTGCCAATTACCGAAAATCGGTTTATATTGCGACTTGTTTGCCGGTGTTTGTGTAAAAATTACACGATTACTGATTACCAACCATACTGCGATTGCTTAAGAGCCAGGGTACTATTATTCCCCCCAACAGCGCGGGCATTTTCGCCTGATTCTTAGCATCCACCAAACCAAACATGCAAATGATGAAAAGGAAAACAAGTCCATTCAGCTTCTGTTTCCGTCCGTTCACTGTGCTGACGCTGGCCTTTCTGCTGGTTTCGGCGTGGACCGTGGCTCAAACTAACGTTTCCGGTAAGATTACCGATGCCAACGGTAACCCGCTTTCGGGTGTCACCGTCAACGCGAGGGGCACTTCGGCGTCTACCCAGACCGCTGCCGACGGTTCATTCAAATTGAATGTACCTGCCGGAGCCACGGCGCTGGTATTTTCCTCTGTAGGTTTTGGAACTCAGGAAGTTTCCGTATCGGCCCGTCCCTACAGCATCAGTATGGCATCAACCACCCAGCAGATGAATGAAGTGGTAGTAGTGGGTTATGGTACGGCCCGGAAAAAAGACCTGACAGGTGCCACGACGACCATTTCGTCCAAGGATTTCCAGAAAGGCTTGATTAGCACCCCCGAACAGCTCATTCTCGGCAAAGTGGCGGGCGTAAATGTAATTTCAAATGGAGGTGCTCCGGGAGCGGGAAGTACGATCCGAATCAGGGGAGGCGCTTCACTGAGTGCCAGCAACGACCCGCTCATCATTGTCGACGGGGTGCAGATTGGCGGTGGAGGCGGTGTTGCCGGTTCTCCGAACGGTCTTTCCCTGATCAACCCGAACGACATTGAAACCTTTACCATCCTGAAAGACGCATCCGCCGCCGCCATCTATGGCTCGCGTGCTTCCAACGGTGTTATCCTCATCACTACCAAGAAGGGTCGCAGCGGCAAACCCCGGTTCAACTTCAACACGCAGTTGTCGGTGGCCAATGTATACCGCAAAATCGATGTGCTTTCCCCCGACCAGTTCAGGACCTTTGTGAATGCCAACGGCAATGCCACCCAAAAAGCTCAGCTGGGCGAGGCCAACACCGACTGGCAGGATCAGATTTACCGTACGGCCATTGGCACCGACAACAATCTGAGTGTGAGCGGTGGTCTCACCGGCAAGATCAATATGCCCTACCGTATTTCGTTGGGATACCTTAATCAGAACGGGGTATTGAAGACAGGAAACCTGGAGCGGTTCTCAGCAGGAGTCAACCTGAGCCCACGCTTTCTAAACGACCATCTTCGCGTAGATATCAATGTAAAGGCTTCCAATTCACGCAGCCGCTTTGCCAATGAGGGGGCTATCGGATCGGCGGTTCGATTCGATCCTACTCAGCCCGTTGTAGTCGGTAGTCGTAGGTTTGGCGCTTTTTATGAGTGGCTGGATCCCTCCTCTCAAACCGGTCTCAAGGGGCTTGCGCCTTCCAATCCCGTATCGCTTCTGCTTGAAAGAGACGACCGCAGCAATGTGGTACGCAGCATCGGAAATATCCAACTGGACTACAAAATGCATTTCCTTCCAGAATTAAAGGCCAATCTCAATGTTGGCTACGATATCGGCCGTGGAAAGGGAACGGTGTTCATCAACGACAGTGTGCGGATGGCTTATCAGCGCGGGCAGGATGCCAACGGCAACATCAAGGGCGGGGTGAACAACAATTATCTGCAGAAGTTCAACAACACTTTTCTGGAGTTCTATCTGGCTTACGGAAAAGATATCAAGTCGCTGCGTAGCCGACTCGACCTTACTGCAGGTTACGGGTACTACGACAACTATTACCAAAACTATTTTTACGCCGATTACTTTGCCGATGGCAGCAAGCGTATCAATTCAGACCCACAGTTTGCCTTCGACAAGCCCCAGAACAGGTTGATTTCCTACTACGGCCGTCTGAACTATGCCATCAATGACAAATATATCTTCACCGTCAATGTGCGTACCGATGGTTCTTCTCGCCTGAATCCCGACAACCGCTGGCTGACCTACCACTCTGAGGCCTTTGCCTGGCGGATTTCCCAGGAGAATTTCCTGAAAAACTCCAAATGGGTATCCGACCTCAAACTGCGTATCGGTTATGGCATCACCGGTCAGCAGGACGGTATTGGAAACTATTCTTACCTGGCCAATTACCA
The DNA here is from genome assembly GCA_044238165.1 of Ferruginibacter sp. Taxonomy (GTDB): domain Bacteria; phylum Bacteroidota; class Bacteroidia; order Chitinophagales; family Chitinophagaceae; genus Ferruginibacter. The sequence goes on from JBIIDU010000082.1 coordinate 3,601, forward strand.
GATCAGCAATCCTACTGCACAATATCAGCTCGGCAACCAGTTCTATAACATGTACCGTCCGGTGGCCTATAATGACAAACTGCGCTGGGAACAGACGGCCACCACCAATATCGCCCTTGACTTCGGTTTCTTCAACAACCGCATTACCGGTTCTATCGATTTTTACAACAAGCTGACCAAGGACCTGCTGAATGATGTGAACCAGTCGGCAGGAACCAACTTCGCGCCTATCGTGCTTTCCAATGTGGGCAATATGGAGAACAAGGGTGTGGAATTCTCCATCAATACCGGACTGGTCCGCAAGAAAGACCTGAGTGTGGATTTCGGATTCAACATCACGTACAACCGCAACCGCATCACCAAGCTCACCTTTACCGAAGATCCTTCCTATCCCGGACAGAAAACCGGTGGAATTTCCGGAGGTACCGGCCAGACCGTGCAGATCAATTCGGTCGGGTACAACCGCAACGCTTTCTACGTGTTCAAGCAGGTATATGATGCATCGGGCAAACCCATCGACAATCTTTTTGAAGATCTGAACCGCGACGGTATCATCAACGAAAGCGACCTCTATCATTACAAGAGCGCCAACCCCGATTTCTTCATGGGTTTCAACGGCAATGTGAACTATCGCCGCTGGACTGCCGGGTTCATCATGCGGGCCAGCATCGGCAATTACATATATAATAATGTTTTCTCCAATACAGGTACTAGACGCAATATTCTCGACCCGCTGGGCTTTCTGGCCAACGGCTCGGTCAATCTGCTTGAAACCGGATTTTCCGGAAACGGCTCCGACTTCTACCGTTCCGATTACTTCGTGCAGAACGCCTCTTTCCTGCGTTGTGACAACATCAATGTGGGCTACAGTTTCGGCAAGGTGTTCGACGGCAAGGCCGACCTGCGCGCCAACTTCAACGTGCAGAACGCCTTTATCATCACCAAGTACAAGGGAGCAGATCCGGAGATCTTTGGGGGCATCGACAACAATTTCTATCCCAGACCTCGGACCTTCGTAATTGGCCTAAACCTTGACTTTTAATCCCTGAAAACAAACCATTTTACTACCATAAGGGTTTTGGAAACTGACAACCATCCCTGAACTAAAAAATACGCAGCAATGAAAACAAAACAATGCACACGATTCGGCTTCGGAGGGCTTCTGCTGGTGATTCTGGGTGCGTCCTGCACCAAGAAACTGGATTTGTATCCGGTGAATGATGTGACTTCCGAAGTGGTTTACTCCACACCGCTTGGCTACAAGCAATCGCTGGCAAAGATTTACGGTTCCATGGCCCTTACCGGAAATGTAGGTCCTGCCGGTGCAGCCGATGTATTTTTCCCCGGTAGCGATGAAGGCCAGAACTCCGACTTCTGGCGTACGTTCTGGAAGGCCCAGGAACTGTCTACTGACGAAGCGGTAATTGCATGGGGCGACCCCGGTGTTCAGGACTTCCACAACATGAACTGGAACTCCACCAACCAGTTTTTGACAGGGTGCTATTACAAGTCGCTGTATCAGATCACGCTTGTAAATGAATTTCTTCGCCAGTCAACAGACGGCAAACTCAGTGATCGGGGCATCATCGGGCTTTCCGCAGACACCATCCGTGCCTATCGTGCGGAGGTTCGTTTCCTGCGTGCTTATATGTACTGGGTGTTGATGGATCTCTTTGGCAATCCGCCGTTCATCACTGAAAATTCCGTGATTGGCGGACCCAATCCGCCGCAGACCAGCCGCAGCGAACTGTTTACCTATGTGGAAAACGAGCTCAAGGCCATTGAAACAGTACTGCCCCAGCCCAAGACAAGCGACTACGGACGTGTTGACCGTGCAGCCGCCTGGTCTTTGCTGGCCCGGATGTATCTCAATGCCAAAGTGTATACCGGATCCGAGAAAAACAACGAGGCCATCACCTATGCCAAAAAAGTGATCGATTTGCCTTCCGGTTATACCCTGGTTCCCGATTACCGCCACCTGATGCTGGCCGACAACAACCTCAATTCCGGAACAACCTCAGCTCCGGGAGAATTCATCTGGACCATCAATTATGACGGTCAGAAGACGCAGGGTTACGGCGGCACTACCTTCCTGACACATGCCTCGCTGGGTGGCAGTATGAGCGCGGTCAACGCCGGTGTTGATGCTGCATGGAGCGGCCTGCGCACCACCAAGGCCCTGGTTCAGAAATTCCCCGACAACTCAGGGTTCAGCGACGAGCGTGCGCAATTCTATCAATCCGGGCAGTCGCTGGAAATACTTGACCTGACAAAATTTACCGATGGTTTCGCTGTAACCAAGTACCGCAATGTGACCCGTGGAGGGGCTCCCGGTTCCGACCGTACCTTTACCGATATTGATATGCCGGTATTCCGCCTTTCCGAGATGTACTTCATTTACGCTGAAGCTGTGAAGCGTGGCGGAGCAGGTGGTGATGTGGCCACAGCGGTTGGCTATATCAACCTCATGCGTGAGCGGGCGTTCAACAACAATTCCGGAAACATCAGCTCGGTCGACCTGACCCTCGATTTCATCCTTGACGAAAGAGCCCGCGAGCTTTACTGGGAAGGTCACCGCCGTACCGACCTGGTACGTTACGGGCGTTTTACCACAGCAGACTATCTCTGGCCCTGGAAAGGGGGTGTTGCATCGGGAACAGCAGTGGAAAGTTTCCGCAACCTCTATCCCCTGCCGGCATCGGACCTGAATGCCAATAGAAACCTTGTACAAAACCCCGGTTACTAAGAATAATAAATTTAAGAATATGAAAAAAGTATTCCAATACAGTGTACTTGCCCTGATGCTTGGCAGCGGATTCACCGCATGTAAGAAAGATGAGCAGCGCGTCTTTTTTGATGGGGGCACACCTTCACTACTTTCGGCCAGCCAACAGACCAGCATCCCCCTGTCGTTCATGACGAAAGACAACGAGGCGGTCACCTTTTCCTGGACCAATCCCGACTACAAGTTCACTACCGGCCTGAGTTCGCAGAATGTGACCTACCTCTGGCAGATGGATACTGCAGGAGCAAATTTCACCAATCCCAAGCGCAAGGAGATTTCCATTGCCAACGATCTGTCGCGGACCTTCACCCAAAATGAGATCAACGATTTCATGCTCAATCAGCTCGAGCTCGCCGTAGGAATACCACACGATATGGAGTTCAGGCTCATCAGTTCCATTGCCGGTTCATCTCCCACCTCACTGGTTTCCAATGTGGTGAAGCTGAAAGCCACTCCTTACGCTATTCCGCCCAAAGTGAATCCCCCGGCCTCCGGACGCCTGTTCATGGTGGGCAATGCCACTCCCGGCGGCTGGAACAATCCTGTTCCCGTCCCCTCCCAGGAATTCACCCAGGTGAGTCCTACTGTTTATGAGCTTACGCTCAATCTGGCCGCCGGAAATTCCTATCTGTTCTTACCCGTGAACGGAAGCTGGGACCAGAAATACGGATGCCTCGGATCCAACAATACCAACAATCCCGATGGCGATGATTTCCGCCCCGGCGGTGGCGACATGCTGGCTCCTGCACCCGGAGGCAATTTCAAAGTTCAGGTGAATTTCCAGCAGGGTAAGTTCAAACTCACCCGGCTCTGATCGGAAAAGCCAATTGAAAATTTTTGACGCACTTATTTGTGACAATAAACAATAGCTACACATGAAAAATATGCTGAAAATCCTGGTTCCGGCAGCAGCCTTGGTTGTTTTTGCCGTCTCCTGCGAAAAGGTGAAAGACCTTCCCCTCTACGGTACCGGAAAAGCACCGCAGCTTACGGTGAGCAATGCCACCATCGCACCATTGCCGGCCGACTCCAACAATACCGTGCTTACGCTGAACTGGACCAACCCCGAGCTGGCAACCGACAGCAGCAACTACAAGTATGTGGTGCAGATGGACTCCGCCGGAAGAAATTTTTCGCGTGCGGTCAGCAAAACGATATTTGCCCGGAGAACGGCCTCCTATACGGCGAAAGAACTCAACAACATTTTGCTGAGTTACGGAGCGGCCTACAATACCGCTTATGACCTCGATGTACGTGTGCTGGCTTCTTACGGCAACAACAATGACCTGAAGCTTTCAAATACGGCGAAAGTCAACTTCAAAACCTATGTTGAACCTCCCAAGGTACAGATTCCCACTTCGGGCAGATTGTTTCTGGTAGGAAGCGCTAGCCAGGGTGGTTGGAATAATCCGGTTCCTGTGCCTACTCAGGAATTCGGAAAAATCGACTCGGTCACTTATGTCGGCGTGTTCCAGATGAACGGCGCATCAGAGTATCTGGTGCTTCCCGTAAACGGCAGCTGGGATACCAAGTATTCCGTAGCCAACAATACAGTGTCCGGTTTGAATCAGGGTGGCGATTTCGGGTTCAATCTGAACGATAACTTCCCCGGGCCCTCTGCAGCCGGCCTTTATAAAATCCTGCTCAACTTCCAGAGCGGCAAGTTCAATGTGTCGTCTTACAACGGACCTACGCTCCCCACTGATATGTTCATTGTAGGAAATGCAACCACCGGTGGCTGGAACAATCCCGTGCCGGTTCCTTCACAGCAGTTTACCCGCAAAAATTCAGTCGAATACACATTGACACTTCCCTTGAATTCACCGGGAGAGTATCTTTTCCTTCCTGTCAACGGAAGCTGGGACAATAAATATGCAGTACCCAACAACACTCTTGCAGGTTTGGCCAACGGTGGATTTTTCGGATACAATGTGAATGACAATTTCCCCGGACCTTCCGCTTCCGGTAACTACAAGATTGATGTGAACTTTGGCGTGAATTCTGCAACTGAGCCCAACCGGGCTGCTTTCAAGTTGACACGCCAATAATCGAAAGAGAAATATGATCGGAGACTGCCCCGCATGGGGCAGTTTTCATTTTAGCCCGGTCTTCTCTATCAGCCTTTCCAGCACAAAGTAAACCGCCGGGCAAAACGTGGCGTTTTTCAAGGTCAGTTTCGGACGTTTGAAAAGCACATCTTCATCGGTATAGGGGAAGCGGGCACAGTCGCCCGGGCGTACTTCATAAACGGCACAGCGGTTGTCGGTTCCAAGAAAGGCGCAGGGCTGCTGCTGCATTACGAAATCACCGTCCTCATCCACTTTCAGGTAGCGGGTAATAATTTCGCCTTCCTTGATTTTCAGGTGACGGGCTATCCGTCCGATATCGGTGCGCTTGAAACGGGGCGAATAGCCTTTGCAACAGTTGCCGCAATCGAGGCAGTCGATTTTTGAGAAAGCCTTCTCATGCAGATCGGGTAGCAGGGGAAGCAGTTTGTTTTTTGGGGTGCGTTGCAGCAACTGCCCGTAAAGCTTCTGCTTTTCCGCCGCTTTTTTCGACCAGTTTTCGGGCAGGGCCCCTTCCATATGCTTCTAGGTTTTGAATCCTTCCTGTCAAAAATAATGATGTTCTCCCGCTCTGAAATATTTGCCGTGCATCTAATATCCTTTGCCAGGTATGGGTTATATTTGTTTGTGTATCGGTTACACAGAGGTTCGGACTGAAACTGCCGATTCGATTTTGCGGTTTGTGCTTCGGTCTTACCTGTATCATTATTTTTTTTCGTGCCTGTTGCGATATGGAAAGTCTGTGGGGTACCGATAAACACCAAAACAACTGTTGCTGCTTATGCAAAAGACACCGCTTCGCCTG
>JBIIDU010000325.1:0-2539 GCA_044238165.1 Ferruginibacter sp.
TGAATGTGGCCTACAACCTGCACATCACATTCCCCGACGCGGTGTTCGGTATGCAGGCCGAAGTGCCCACCATCGACGGCAAGGCCAAAATAAAAATTCCTGCCGGAACCCAGAGCGGTAAGATTTTCCGACTTAAGGGCAAGGGCTTTCCCGCTGTAAACAGTTATGAGAAGGGAGACCAGCTCATCCATGTGTCCGTATGGACGCCGCAGCACATCAGCTCCGAAGAAAAATCGATGCTGGAAAAAATGCAGCAAAGCGATCATTTTCAACCGAAGCCTGAAAAGGGAGAAAAATCTATCTTTGAAAAAATCAGGGACATGTTCGCCTGATCCGGATCCGACCCTTGCAATAATTTTTTTTTTGATCCGTTTTCCAACCGACTTACGACGGCACCTGCGCGTCGCTTCCCAGTTATGAAAAAGATACTGCCAATCATTGCAGTTGTGCTGTTCACATCCGCATTCGCAGGTTACAAACTGATCGGGAACCGTTTTTCCCTGCCGGCACAAGAACGGTACCAGACTCCTGCAGAACAAAAGACGCCGCCGGTAAAAAATACTATTGAACCTGCCGGCTACGGGATTGCCGATACGCTCCGCATCATAGGAGTAGGCGACATGATGCTGGGAACCAATTTTCCCGTCTCCCCCTCCTATCTGGCGCCCGACGATGGCAAAACCTTGCTCGATCCCGTTAAAAATATTTTATCAGCATCCGATATCACCTTTGGCAATCTGGAAGGCTGCATCCTTTCGGAAGGGGGTACCCCGAAAAGCTGTACGAATCCGGCCATGTGCTATGCCTTCCGTATGCCCAACCACTATGCAGGTTATTTCAGGGAAGCGGGCTTCGACCTGATCAGCATCGCCAACAACCATATCGGCGATTTCGGCGAAGCAGGAAGGCGGAACACGGTTGACCAACTGAAGGGTCAGGACATCGCTTTCGCCGGTCTCAGCAGTCATCCTTATACCATTGTACAACGGAACGGAATCCGATACGGCCTTTGTGCCTTTGCTCCCAACGAGGGAACGGTAAGCATCAACGACCTGGAGGGCGCCAGGGCACTTGTGAAAAAAGTGGATGCGCTCTGCGATGTGCTGATCGTATCATTCCATGGAGGAGCGGAAGGCGCCGGCTACCGGCATATCACCCGAAAGAATGAACTCTTCCTCGGCGAGAACAGGGGCAACCCCTATCAATTTGCCCGCGTAGTGATTGACGCCGGTGCCGATTTGGTACTCGGCCACGGCCCCCACGTAACTCGCGCGGTTGATATTTATAAGAACAGGTTTATCGCCTACAGCATGGGCAACTTCGCCACCTATGGCCGTTTCAACCTGAAAGGGCCGGCAGGCATAGCCCCCATCGTGAGCGTCCGTGTAAGTCCCAAAGGAGATTTTATCGATGGGCAGATCATTCCGGTCAAACAGGTAGGCGAAGGGGGACCTTTGCCCGACAGCAGCGGAGCGGTCATTCAGGAAATCATTTCGCTGACAAAAGAAGATATACCCGAGTGCACGCTGCGCATTTCCTTCGACGGAAAAATTTCGCTTAAATAAGCAACTCCCGCAAGCCTACGCCGCTTTCCCACTACCCCTCCAATAACAATATGCTTGACCTACGTACTCGTCAAAATTTAAACGGGAAGCAGTTTCACGCCCGGAAAATGTTCCAACCCATAACGCGAATCCTATATCTTTAAGGCGCAACCGCATCACTTCAACAAACAGCTATGCCCTTTTCACTCACCTTCCTGTTGGCTTCCATTTCTCCGGTCATCATTTTTTTATACCTCATTTACCGTAAAGACCATGTGAAGGAACCCTGGAAACTGTTGCTGCGTTGCCTGATAGGCGGTATGTTCAGCACCTTCCTGTCCCTATGCATTTCCTTTCCTGCGACAAAGCTGTCTGTCTTGTTTCCGGGAAATTTGCTCGGCTCACTTCATCTCTCCTTTCTTACCGCGGCGGTTCCGGAGGAGATTGCCAAATTCGCGGTGCTGTACTGGATCGTATGGAAGCGACCCGAATTCGACCACCACTACGACGGTATCATCTATTCGGTATTTGTTTCGCTGGGTTTTGCGCTGGTGGAAAACCTGCTCTATGTTGCCGAAGGCGGGCTCGGCGTGGCTTTTTTCCGTGCCATCCTCGCCGTACCCGGCCATGGTTTCTTTGCCGTGCTGATGGGTTATTATTTCTCCCTCGCCCGGTTTCATGAAAATCCCAAACGCAGGCAATTCCTCATTGAAAGCCTGGTATTGCCCATACTCTTCCACGGCGGTTATGATTTCCTGCTCTTCTATATGTCGAGTTCGGGAGCGGCAAGCCCTTTGCTGGCAGTGGTATTGCTGGTGCTTTTCACCATCCTGGTCATTAAACTCTGGCGCAGGGGCTTTCAGAAAATCAGCCTGCACCTGGTGAAAGACGGGGAACATATCGCGGCACAGGCAGAAGGCATGAAACCTCATGAAGACCGGATTTGATTTGAATATGCGTGGCCGGTACATAGGGCAAGGAAGAATGATACGGGA
>JBIIDU010000084.1:0-9192 GCA_044238165.1 Ferruginibacter sp.
TTTTCCAATCCTTCATATTGGTTTTCAGGAGGGTTTCTTCCACGGCAGTAACCTGATAGTGTCCGTTGGCAATGGATTCCACCGTCAGGCAGACTCCGTTATGCGACAGGCTTTGGTCAACCCTGAGTTCCGGGCACAGGGAAGAGGAAAGCAGGAAGGCCAATCCCGTTCCCGAAGGCAGGATTTCTTCTACCTTGGCGGTATTTTCTATGATGCCGGTAAACATGGGGTAAAATTACCTGTTTGAACCCAATTTTGATTTTTGGGATATTTGGCTATCTTTGCCATCCCAAAATTTAACCGGGAGTTACACAATTATGCTAATCATCGATTCAAAAGACTGCGAAAACATTGACAAGGCTCTTAAGAAGTACAAGAAGAAATTCGAAAAGAGCAAGGTTTTATTGCAACTGCGGTCCCGTCAGGCGTTCACCAAGCCTTCTGTGCGGCGCCGAACCGAAGTGCTGAAAGCCGTCTACAAGCAAAATATCGCCAGCGGAAAGATTACCGTTTAATCTTTTGCAGCCTCCGGCATTTCCCGAACTGATTTCCGAATTCGTTACATTTGGAAATCAGTTTTTTTATGCCATCTGAATCCCTTTCCGTAATCGAGCGTTTTCTTGATCATCTTCAATACCAGCGCAGGTATTCGCCCCACACCGTGCTGGCTTACCGTAACGATCTTTTTGCTTTTTTTGATTTTCTGGAACATACCTACTCCCTGTATACTCCTGCGGATGTGACTCCTTCCATCGTCCGGAGCTGGCTGGCTTCCCTCAAAGAGGAGGGAATGACCGCCAAATCCATCAACCGGAAAATTTCCTCACTGAAGTCATTCTTCAAGTTTCAGATCCGGCAGGGTTCTGTCAAGTCTTCTCCGCTTACCACCCTGGTCACTCCTAAAATAAAAAAGAGGCTACCAAGGTTTGTTGATGAAAAGGATACCAGTGCCCTGTTTGCCCATGTGGAATTTCCGGATGACTGGCAGGGAAAGACGCATCGGCTTATTCTTGAAATTTTTTACCATACCGGCATACGGCAGGCGGAGCTTGTACATCTTAGGGAAAGCCAGGTGGATGTGGGAAACCGTTCTCTGAAAGTGCTGGGGAAGGGTAACAAGGAGCGGATTTTACCCCTGAACGAAAAGCTGATGGCTGCCATCGGCGACTATATGGCCGCCAAAAGCAGTTTTTTGGAAACGCCGGAGCCTTCCTGGCTTTTATTGAATGATAAGGGTCGGAAACTTTACCCCCGCTATGTGTACAATGTGGTGAAGAAATACCTTTCACTGGTCACCACCATCGATAAGAAAAGTCCCCATGTCCTGCGCCATACCTTTGCCACCCATCTTATGAACAATGGCGCTGAGCTCAATGCCGTGAAGGAACTGCTGGGGCACAGCAGCCTGGCAGCCACCCAGGTATATACCCACAATTCAATAGAAAAGCTGAAAAACATCCATAAGAAAGCGCACCCGCGTTCCTGATTTCTGGCAGTTTTCTCCGTTCCGGGCCATGGAACCCGGTTCCGATAAACTTTAACTAGATTTTTTCCGTTCTTTTCTTTGAATTCTGTCGTATCTGTGGTAAATTACCCTAAATAATTCCCCATCTGCATAACGTAAGCCCAAAGAATTACGTTAATGCTTCAAAGAATCTTTTCACCTAAAACTGTTTTACCTATGAACGTCAACATTCAATCAGTGCATTTCGAGGCCGACGCCAAGTTGCTCGGCCATGTGGAGCGGAAAATTGCCAAACTCTGCCAGTATCACGACCGTATCATCAAAACCGATGTTTACCTCAAACTCGACAATGTCGTCCACCAGATCAAGGACAAAGTGGTGGAGATCAAAGTACATATCCCCAAGCACGACTTTTTTGTGAAACACTCGTCCAAGTCTTTTGAGGAAAGCTTTGACGATGCGCTCGATTCCGTCATCAACCAAATCAGAAGTAAAAAGTCGCGGTCGGCCTCCTGACAGCCTTCCGCCCCGCCATTTTCTTCGCCGTCTGCCCGATTCCGGTTCACGGTTCCGAACAATTTATTCAGGCGTACAAAAAAATAAATTCCAAAGTTTTGGGAATTAGCTTTTTCACTTACCTTTGCCTTCCCAAAAAAAAGGCTTTGGCAGGCTTTTTTTTGTATCCGAGTTCTTGTTTTTATCGTTCGGAATACCCGGGTGGCAGCTGCAGCGCCACCAAGAATTCTGAAAAAATATATTCACGGTACGCCGAAGTAGCTCAGTTGGTAGAGCAACTGATTTGTAATCAGTAGGTCGCTGGTTCGACTCCAGTCTTCGGCTCTTAGAGTCGGGGCCGAGCTAGAATCGGTCCTGGGCACAGCGGGCAGTTACCAGAGTGGCCAAATGGGGCGGACTGTAAATCCGCTGTCTACGACTTCGGTGGTTCGAATCCACCACTGCCCACAGTTCTTTGAAGCAGCGTTGTTTGATGTGTCGGTTCCTTGAAGGGCCGCTCATTCAAGATACTGCATGTACAATTGCAAAAGCGGAAGTAGCTCATTTGGTAGAGCGGTAGCCTTCCAAGCTTCAGGTGGCCGGTTCGAGCCCGGTCTTCCGCTCATGAACAGTGTGCAACCGGTTGGTTTTCACCGCCAGGTTGGGCATGGACGCGTCAATGCGGCGTCCGAATTTTCACGCGAGACGGGATGATATCACGAATCTCCAAACAAGCTGTTGTAGCTCAGGGGTAGAGCACTTCCTTGGTAAGGAAGAGGTCGTGAGTTCAATTCTCATCAACAGCTCAAATTCATTTCAGGCGAAATCTGAAACAAATTAAAGTCTTTGGGTATCAGACTGTAAATGATAACCAATATTCAAAACCAATTAAAAACACCAAAAATGGCAAAAGAATCATTCAAAAGGGATAAGCCCCACTTAAACGTCGGTACTATCGGTCACGTGGATCACGGAAAAACTACATTGACTGCCGCGATTACCGATGTTTTGTCTAAAAAGGGATTAGCAGAGAAAAAGAACTATGACGATATCGATGGAGCACCCGAAGAGAAAGAGCGTGGTATCACTATCAACACAGCCCACGTGGAATATGCCACAACCAACCGCCACTATGCGCACGTAGACTGTCCCGGACACGCCGACTATGTGAAAAATATGATTACGGGTGCTGCCCAAATGGATGGCGCTATTTTGGTGGTTGCCGCAACAGACGGACCCATGCCCCAGACCAAGGAGCATATCCTGCTGGCCCGTCAGGTAGGTGTTCCCCAGATTGTTGTATTCATGAACAAAGTGGACCTTGTTGACGATCCCGAACTGCTTGAACTGGTTGAGATGGAAATTCGCGAGCTGCTTACTTCTTATGGCTTTGATGGCGACAAAACGCCGATCATCCAGGGTTCTGCCACCGGTGCTTTGGCCGGAGAAGACAAATGGGTTGCAAAAATCAACGATCTGATGGATGCCGTGGATACTTACATTCCGCTGCCTCCGCGGCTGGTAGACCTTCCCTTCCTGATGAGTGTGGAAGACGTATTCTCTATCACCGGACGGGGTACTGTGGCCACCGGACGGATCGAAAGGGGAAGAATCAAGGTGGGTGATGCCGTTGAAATCGTAGGTTTGATCGAAAAACCGCTGAGCTCCACTGTAACCGGTGTTGAGATGTTCAAGAAATTGCTCGATGAAGGCGAAGCCGGCGACAATGCAGGGCTGTTGCTCCGCGGTATTGAAAAAACCCAAATCCGCAGGGGAATGGTACTGTGCAAACCAGGATCCATCACCCCACACACCGAGTTCAAAGGTGAGGTTTATGTGCTCAGCAAGGAAGAAGGTGGACGTCACACGCCGTTCTTCAACAAATACCGTCCTCAGTTCTATTTCCGCACCACCGACGTTACCGGTGAAGTTACCCTGAACCCGGGTACTGAAATGGTGATGCCCGGCGACAACACCAGCCTGAACGTTGTGCTGATTCAGCCCATCGCCATGGAGAAGGGTCTGAAATTCGCGATTCGTGAAGGTGGTCGTACAGTAGGTGCAGGTCAGGTTACTGAAATTGTCAAATAATCTACCGGTGATGGCCGTAAGGTATCCCACTGGTGTTGATTCATAAGCAACGGCAAAGTACCTCAGGATATTCCTTAGGTACTTTGTTGTTTATTCAAGTTCTTTCAAAACGTTCCGGAAACTGACGTAAACGGAACATTTACGGGCATGGTGCAATGGTAGCATACGGGTCTCCAAAACCTTTGATCTGGGTTCGAATCCTAGTGCCCGTGCAGAGTCCGCAGACGGAATTTCGCCTGGCTGTCTGTAGTTCTCAAGGTATGATCGGTTACTCAGGCGGTTCCTTACAAAAAAACGATATGAACAAACTCACCACATACATCAGAGACTCCTACACGGAACTCGTGGAGAAAGTCACCTGGCCCGGCTGGGAACAATTGCAGCAGTCTACCATGATTGTGCTGGGCGCTACCTTGTTTATCACCGCACTGGTGGCTGTCATGGACTACCTGGCCAATACGGCAATGAAATTTATTTACACCCTATTCAATTGATCAAAGATGGAAGAAGTTGTTTCCCTGGAGAAAGAAAATAAATGGTATGTGCTCCGGGTCGTGAGCGGGAAAGAGAAAAAAATCAAGGAGTACCTCGATAAGGACATTGTGCGGAACGGCTGGACCGAAATCGTGAAGCAGGTGTTTCTGCCTGTGGAAAAGGTGTACAAGGTACAGGCAGGTAAGAAGGTAATGCGTGAGCGCAATTTTTACCCCGGCTATGTGATGATCGAGGTGGCGGGGAATAAGCTCAACGACGACATGGTGCAGCATATCAGCAACATCAGCAACGTGATGCATTTCCTTACCGACGGCAAGGGAAGCAAGGGTAATATCATTTCGCTGCGTAAGGCCGAGGTGAACAAGATGTTGGGCAAGGTCGACGAAATGGGCGACGGGCCGGGAATGACCATGAGCGAACCGTTCATAATCGGGGAAACCATCAAAATCATTGACGGGCCGTTCAACGACTTCAACGGTATGGTGGAAGAAGTGCACGATGAGAAAAAGAAACTCAAGGTGCAGGTGAAAATATTCGGAAGGGCTACGCCTGTGGAGTTGAATTACATGCAGGTTGAGAAAATCAGTTGACCTTCAGTTGAATGAACGATACTTGAAGCTGCTCTGATGGAGCGGCTTTTTTTATGGATTGATTCAAGCCGAAAACGCGGATGAATGCACGCAGTAGGCTGTGGAATGCATCCAAAGAATGCGGAGGAAAGAATGCGTTTGCCGGTGTTGATCTTCTTAAACAACGCATTCCGTCCCCTGGGGTTTAGCACCCCTCAATCCCCCGAAAGGGAAGTTTCATCCTCTCGATGATGTTCTCCCGGGTTTTTCACGTGAAGATTGTTTCCGACTTGCTTCTTTACTTTCCAGCCGGGTCTCCACTAAGGTCCAGTAGCAAGGCCGTGCTACCCGGCGTTGTTTTATCACGCAAGTCCGCATTGTTTTCAGGCGAAGCCCCAAATTAAGGAGCAATCAAGACGGAACAACGAACCTGATAGCCCGTATAGTATTCAATCTACTCAGCAAGCTCCTTGCCTAAAGGGTACTCATCAAGGCCCTCATGTAATCATTTCAATCATAGTTCAGACAAAAAAGTTCAAGGCTTCCTCCGGAGACAATTCAAATTAAATCAAGTAAAACCTAAAATCCTGTGAATCCTGATTCAGACAAAAAATTTCGTTCTACCGGAGTTGCGCGCGTGACTCCGGTCGTGTGGTTGGTTGCGTTTTCGATAATCCCGACCAGACGGAATTTCAAACTTTTTCAAGCGCAGGTCTCCCGACCTGTGCTTCTCGGTGTCGCTCTCTTTAACGGAATAAACGCATGCCCCAACAAGATGATCAGATTCACCCTTCGGGGGATTGAGAAGGTAAAAAACTTTTATTTCACGTAATGCCGCACGTTGGGCAAAGCCGCGTCATCAAAGATTTTCCCACAGGGCATTTCTTTTGCTGCAGCCGAGGAATTGTGCATGCAACATTCATCATTTAACATTTTCCCCAGGCTCAACATAAAAAAGCCCCGGTGAACCGGGGCTTCCATGAACTGAGACTCTTAAAATATTATTGCACCAGAACCCTGTCGCTTGCCAGACGGTTGCCTGAGACATCGAGCAGGTTTACAAAGTATACGCCTTTGCTCAGTCTGGTGAAATCTACGTCCATACTGTCGTAGGGCTTTGCGACGGAATAAGTCCTGTTGAAAACAAGAGCACCCTTCGCATCATAAATCAGTATGGTACGGGGAAGAACGTTGCCCGGCAAGCTATAGTAGCGCAGGTTGAACGTTCCCCTGTTTGGATTGGGTGTGATGAACATTCTGGTTGAAGCAGAATCCGAAATATTCACGGCTCCGGATGTGTTCACGCAGCCATTCACATCGGTAACCTTGACCGTATAAGCTCCGAGATTATCAACAGTTACAGGAATCGAGGCCCCGGTTTGGTTTCCAATGAGATTTCCATTCCTGCTCCACTCATAGCTTTGGCCGGCAGGTGTTGAACTGGCGGAAAGTGTGGTTGTGATGCCTGGCAGCAAGCGTGTGTAGGGTGCCGCAATTACATTCACTATAGGAGTAGGATAGATGCTGAGTGCGGCCGCAGTTGTGTTAACCGACTGTGTGCAGGGAGTGCTGCTGGTCACCTGACAACGATACTGATAACCGTTCCAGGATGCAGGAGCTCCGGTCACAGTGAGTACTGGAGTGGCGGCACCGGAATAATTGGCGTTATCGGTGATGGCGGCATATCCGTTGCCGTTGTCTACAAACCACTGGTAGGAAGGTGTCGTTCCGCTGGCATCTACGCTGAATGTAGCGGTTCCGAATTCGCAAATGGAACGTGCCGAAGGATTGGTTGTGACGGCCACAGGGTTAACCACAGTTACGGAAGCCGTGGTAGCCGGCGAAGAGCAGGTGCCGCTTACGGAAATGGCCGAATAAGTGGTATTTACAGTTGGTTTTGCCCAAACCTGGAACAGTGGCGTAGTGCCGTTGTAAGGCTGTGTACCTGCGGCATCAGTATAAAGGGTTGCAGCAGGAGACCATGTAGCAGGATTGGAGGGAACCTGGTCAAATTTGTTGTAACGGATTTTGATGGACCAGCGGGTGAGGGTGCCGAGATCACCAGGGCCACCGTCAGCCATTGCCATAATCCAGTCGCCGTTAGGAATCGTGAAAAGGGAACTGAAACCGCTTTCGGTTGAAACATATCCGTTGGGATTTTGTACCGTTGGGCCTGTGACAGGAGAGTTCAGGGCATCGGGTGCATAGGCGGCGGAACCATAGTTATATGGTGCGGGCACAGAGCTGAACGCTGTAGTTGCAGTTGAAGTCACGCGGGTGTTGAACCAGCCTGCGTTGGGAAGTCCACCTGCGTTGCCGGTGAACGTACCCCCGTTGTATTTGTATAGGTTCAGAATCTTACCATTGGGTGCCTGCAGGTTGAAAATCATATCACCGGGATAGGTGTGGGTCATATTCAGGGTTACATCGATGCTGGTTACAACCGCGCCTGCGGGCAGTGCAGGAATGGTGAGTGTGGCTGTTGCCCCATCGGCCACATTGTCGGGTACAGCTACGGAGATTGTGCCTGAATTAACGGTCACACTGTCGGGAATGGGCGTGGTTCCCAGGGTGAACGGATTGATCGTGAGTGCGGTAAGGTTACCCAGACAAACCGGAGAAACCGGATTGATGACGGGGGATCCGATGCTGGTTGTTTTGGTTACAACCAACTGGGCGCAGGTACCTGTTCCGGGAGTAACACATCCGCCTTCCGCTCTTACGTAATAGGTGGTGGTGTTTGCGGGAGAAACCGAAACGGATGTTCCGGTACCAACTGAAGTTCCTGTGCCGCAAGCACCTGAGTACCAGGCCCATCTTGCTGCGCCGTTCAATGAACCGCCTGTTACCCGCAAAGTAGCTGCACCATTTCCGCAATAACTGGTATCGGGCGACAACGTTGGCAGCGTAGGCAATATACAGAAAGAGTTGGCGGTGGTAAACATCAGAGTATTGCAACCTGTGGCTGCTCCGCCGCTGTTTTTAGGAACTATGCGATAATGGTACATAGTGCCAAGGTTAAGATTGGGACTGAAAGGATAGTTTGTTGTGGTGACATTTCCAACCAATGGAGGAGTGGCCGACGTGCCCAAATACACGTCATAGGAAGTAGCTCCGCTTACGGCCGACCAGGTAAGGCTGCCGTTGGGCGCCACGTTGGTAGCGTTATTGGCAGGAGCGAGTCCGGTAGCACAGGCGGGAGGTGTGACGGCTCCGGTGTTGTAATCTACAATGAAGGGAATGTCGACAGCAACGTCCGGTGCAGAAGCAGGGTTCCCGGCATCAATCAAAGCAGCCCAGGTTGCGGGGTTTCCTGTTTTTTGGATGGAATTGTATCCGGGTTGTGTACGCGCCCCTACAACAGTACTGGCGGGAGTGAAATTGCTTGTTAATGTTCCGGGGTTCGACTGCCACTCTACCCAATAGGTTCCTGCCGGAAGTGATGCGGAAATCGTTGCTTCCAATTTCCATATTTTCCGGCTGGTATTGGTTGCACCCGGCGCAGGAACCGCCGTATTGCCTATCCTATATATCAAGGCGTCGGATGTGGCCGAAAGCCGGTTGGTAGTCAGATTGCCAAACACAATGGTGGTAGCGCCTGCCAGCGGACTGCTGCTGTGAATCTGAACCCGAAGATCTGTAAAGGGAGAAGTGGCTCCTGTGTAGTTGGTGGAATAAGCGTAGCAGGTGAACTTGGTCACATTCCAGGTTTGGCCTGCGGGTACTGTAAAATCATCTGCAAGGGAGGATCCATTGGTGATGCTTGCTCCGAAACCCAGGTTGGTATTGCTTTCGGTGGTGTTTCCGGCATCATTCTGTAACTCGCTCCAGGTATAACCCGAGGGAGCCGCGGTACCGTTTTTGGCAGTTGCTCCGGTAGAAAGGTTGCCGTTCACATATTGTTGGGCGGAAACCCTTGGCGTGGAAATGCCCGCAAAAACGCAGAGCAGCAGCGCATAACGCACAATTACCTTAAAACAGGCAGGAGTAGCAGTAAATTGCATAAGTCTTGGTTTAGTTAGTTTTAGTCAAAAAAATAAATATAAATCAGCAGGATAACTGAGTTTATATCGCTTG
>JBIIDU010000326.1:0-2516 GCA_044238165.1 Ferruginibacter sp.
TGGCATTGTCTTCAGCCTCTTTATTGCGCCCTTTGCCCTTATACCCGACTGGCTGGGTTGCTTTTGCTGGTGCATGGCCAATGCCGCCCTGCTATGGTATGCTATCCGTATGATACCGGCCGATGAGGCAAAAAAAACAGCTATCCTGGGAATTTTATTGATTGAATTGCAAACATCCCTGCACAATACCCAGTTCAATCCCATGATGGCAGCATTTATTCTGCTTGCTTTTTTGCTCACATACCGGAAAAAAGAATGGGCGGCCGCTTTTTTCATTCTGGCAGGTTTTTACATAAAGATTTACGGCATTGTGGCGTTGAGCGCATTCTTCTTTTCACGTCATAAACCGAGGTTCATCGGGTGGTGCCTGATATGGGCTGTTGTATTGTTTTGTTTGCCCATGCTGTTTTCGTCTCCGGCGTTCACCATAGATTCCTATGCTGACTGGCTTAATTCCTTAACCGAGAAAAATGATCAAAACACAAGCCTGGGTATTGTATTCGGCCAGAACATATCGGCACATGGCATGTTGCAACGGATTTTCGATCTACCCGGACTCTCCCAATTATGGATTTTGATACCGGCAGCATGCATCCAGCTAATCCCGCTTGTCCGCTTCCGGCACCTTCGCATCGCTGGCGTACATACCTTATGTGGCATATAGTTACTGGAAGGGCATTGCCGTGTCGGGCTGGATTTCCCTCATTGTGACCATCGCTTTTTTTGGCGGACTGCAGCTGATGATTCTGGGCATACTGGGACTGTACCTGGGCAAGCTGTTCATGCAAAGCAAGGGGAGGCCCCTTTACATCATCGACAAGACCAATCTGCATGAAAAAAACCCCAACGCTGCTGCTTAGTTTTGACGTGGAGGAGTTCGACATGCCCCTGGAATATGGAAAAAATATTCCGGAGGAGGAACAATTCAGAACGGGCAAAGAAGGCATGGTTGCACTGATACCGCTGCTGAAGCGACACCGGATTCCGTGCACCCTGTTCACCACCGCATGCTATGCGCTGCGGTTTCCGGAACAAATCAGGGAACTGGGCATTGACCATGAAATCGCTTCCCACACCTTCCACCACAGTCGTTTTGAAATAGCCGACCTTTTACGGAGCAGGGAAACCCTTGAACAGATTATCGGAAAGCCGGTAACAGGCCTGCGCATGCCGAGGATGCGGCCGGTGCACGTGCAGGATGTGCTGGATGCCGGTTACCGATACGACGCTTCCATCAACCCCACCTGGCTTCCCGGGCGGTACAACAACCTGCATCTGCCCCGGCAGATCTATCGGGAACAACAACTCATTCGTGTACCCGCATCTGTTAGTCCGAACTTACGCATCCCTCTTTTCTGGCTGAGTTTCAAAAACCTGCCCTACTCCCTTTACCTGAATCTGGCCCGGCAAACACTCCGCCGCGATGGCTGGCTCTGCCTTTATTTCCATCCCTGGGAATTCACCGACATCAGCAATTCGGGAATACCGGGCTACACACGCAAACCCTGCGGCCCCCGACTGCTGGACAGGCTCGACAAACTGATTACCGACCTCAAACAGGAAGCCGGCCTTCAAACCATCTATGATTTTCTGGAACATCAGGAAAACTTACGACCCTGAACGGAAAGCGGGAAACGAAAAGAGGCTGTCAGTAACTGACAGCCCCGGTGCATTTGGCAAGGCTTTCGTGCCAAAAGGGTTTTAGCGCAAGGATAGTTATCGTTTTGTCGGATGACGTAGGATTTCCATGTGTCAATCCGAAATGTTCAATTTTTGGCCCGGGCCTCTAATTCAGACTGCGGAAATCGACAGGCACCAGCTTACTCACACCGGCCTCCTGCATGGTGACTCCGTAAATGACATCCACCGCGCTCATCGTCTGCTTGTTGTGCGTCACAATGATGAACTGGCTGTTTTCGCTGAACTGCTGAATCATTTTGGTGAACTTACCCACATTGGCATCGTCGAGGGGCGCATCGACCTCATCCAGGATGCAAAAAGGAGCCGGCTTGATCAGGTAAATGGCAAACAACAAGGCCGTAGCCGTAAGGGTCTTTTCACCCCCGCTCAACTGCCCGATCGAGGAGGGCCGCTTGCCTTTGGGCTTCGCTACTATATCAATTCCGGTTTCGGCAAGGTTATCGGGATCCACCAGCACCATGTCGGCGATATCATCTTCGGTGAAGAGGGCCTGAAACACTTTCTGGAAATTTTCCCGCACTTTGTTGAAGGTATCAAGAAACTGCTGGTTCGCCGTGGCTTCTACCTCCTGGATGGTCTGCATCAGGCTGTCTTTCGCGGTAACAAGGTCGTTCTTCTGTTCGATGATGAAATCGTACCGCTTCTTCATTTCAGTATAGGCTTCTACGGCAGTAGGATTTATTTCGCCTATGTTTTCGAGCCGTTTGCGCATACGGTCGTTCTTCTCCTGCAATTCCTCCAGCGGTGTGTCGGTAGTGCGCGGCTGATCGATGATGGACTCCAGGTCTACTTTGAATTCCACCAGCAGACGCTCT
>JBIIDU010000212.1:0-4305 GCA_044238165.1 Ferruginibacter sp.
GTTTTTTCAAAGCTGATAGGCAGGCGCCGGTCCGTGTTCATTCGGGCGACTTTGACAACAACGGAAGTTATGACGCAATTTTTTCCGCTTACCTGCCAGCTTCGCGACATGGACTCGACAAGCAGCTTTTTCCGGTTGCCGACCGCGACATGCTTATCAAGGAAATGTCGGTGATGAAATCGCGTTTGCCCGATAACAATGCACTTGCATCAACAACCATGGAACGGCTACTGACGCCTGATGAGCAAAAAGCGGCCCTGGTGCTGCAGGCAAATCAACTGCGCAGCGGATGGATGGAAAACAAGGGGCAGTTGCGTTTTGTGTGGCATGCTTTCCCCGAAAAAGCCCAGTGGGCGCCGGTTTTTGCCATGCAGGCCGATGATTTTGATGGCGATGGCAACCTTGATCTGGCGTTGACAGGCAATGAGTTCGGGCTCTCGCCATTTCTGGGTGTCAGCGACGCACTCAACGGACTAATGCTGCGGGGCGATGGGCACGGGGGCTTTACGGAATTACCCATTGCCCGTTCGGGGCTCTTTATTCCAGGCGATGGGAAAGCGCTCGCCGCCCTGACGGTGAATGGTGTGCCGACATTGGCCGCATCGCAGCACAAAGGCTTGTTGAAACTCTTCAGCCGTAAATTTTTCCGAGCACATGCCTACACGCCTTCACCCGGTATCATGGGCGTTTTGGTGCCCCTGACCGACGGAAAGCAGCGGCGTCAGGAAGTTTATTCGGGTTCATCTTTTTTGTCGCAGTCGGTGTCAACCATTTGGTTGCCTGAAAACTGCAGCCGCATCTACCTTATTGACAATCGAAACAAGCGATATGAGTTTTCTATCAGATAAACGGCGCTCATTGTTTTTGCTGTTGTCGTTCTGGCTGCTCTTGATCGGTTGCCGGAACGGTAAAAACGGATTTGACCGATCGGCAGCCGATGCTTTGCCCCACCGTTGTGTGGACAGGCTCACGCGCATCATTGTGCACGACATCGTTTCGCCTCCGGTAGCTTCACGGATGTATGCCTACACCATACTCGCTTTGTATGAGGCACTTGCACCTGCTGATTCTTCGGCCAGGCCGCTGCTTGTCAGGCTCCGTAATTTTGCTCCTTTGCCCAGATCCGTTAGCTTGAGCGAACAGCAATGTTCCCTTGCCGCTCTTGAATCATTCTGCATCGTGGCCCGGGCTCTGGTGTTTTCGAAAGACAGTATCGACCGGTTTCGGAACGAGTATTCCCTGCAATTGTCGAAGGGATTGCCTGCGGCGGAAGCCACTGCGGCACGGGAATATGGCAAGGCTGTGGCGGATGTGATTTTGCAGCGTGCATCATCCGATCGTTACAAATTGACCCGGGGGCTGCCCCGTTATTCCGTTTTCCGCGAAGAGGGAAAATGGCTGCCTACGCCACCCGACTATGCCGACGCCGTGGAGCCCTATTGGGGAACCATTGAACCCCTTATCTGGGATTCCGCCGCCGCATGCCCTCCTCCTCCTCCTCCGGCTTACAATATCACCGACACGGGCAGCAGCTTCTACCGAGAGCTCATGGAGACTTATGAGGCAGTGAAATACAGCACCCCCGCCCGCGACACGATTGCCCGTTTCTGGGATGACAATGCCCTGGTCACTGAGCATAACGGGCATCTGGTGTATGCTGCAAAAAAACCTTCCCCGGTCGGTCACTGGATGGGAATAACGTCAATAGTTACCCGAAAAAAAGGCATGCCGGCCGTCAGATCGGCCCGGACCTACGCCCTGGTAGCTGCTTCTATTTTCGACGGCTTCATCGTCTGCTGGCATGAGAAATACCGGAGCCGGATGGTGCGGCCGGTAACGGTCATCCGGGAAAAGATAGATCCTGGCTGGTGGCCGCTGCTGCAAACACCCCCTTTTCCCGAATACACCAGCGGGCACAGCGTCATTTCGGCGGCGGCGGCCGAAGTACTGGAGACGATTGCGGGTAAAGGATTTGCTTTTACCGATACCACCGAGCTGGAATACCTGGGATGGAGCCGTAGTTTTCCCTCTGTGAGAGCGGCTGCCGATGAGGCCGGTATCAGCAGGTTGTACGGGGGTATTCATTATCCGTCTGCCATATTGCAGGGCAAGGAGCAGGGCCGAAAAACCGGAGAAAGATTCGCGGCACTACTTGAATAGCTGAAGCCCGGATTGAATTCATTTTTGAAATAGAATGTATTTTTTTGAGGGTGAGCCACGCGCGTTGCGGAAGAATTCCTGCGGGTATGACAAAAAGAAAAAAGTGCTAAAATGACACATCGATTTTTGGGGGTAACGGGCATCATTTGCGGAATCTTGTTTTTCCGGCAGGCATTGACCTCCTGCGTTTCAAGAAATGAAGGCTCCGGTTCGCAGATGCGCAGCGCTTTGACCGCTGCTGCTGCCGACAGTGCGGATGCCAATTACCGGAAATACTGCGCCTCCTGTCATGGTGAAAAGATGGAGGCGTTCACCGACCGGCGCTGGAAATACGGCAAGTCCGATGCCGACCTGTACCGCAGCATCCACAAAGGTTATCCCGACGGAGGCATGCCTTCCTTCGCTGCCACATTTTCCGAAGCGGAAACCCGTGCGCTGGTCGGTTACCTGCAGGGCGGAATCGCCCATACGGCCCGATTCAATTTTGAGCAGGAACAATGCCCCAATGTGAGCAATACCCGGCACATGAAAATCCGGCTCGATACGGTAGTCACCGGAATCGATGTGCCCTGGGGCATGGCTTTTCTGCCGGAAGGCGGATACCTCATCACCGACCGGACCGGACAACTGTATCGGGTAGACGAAAAAAGACAGCGCTTCCGCGTCAAAGGAGTGCCCTCCGTATTGGCCGAAGGACAGGGCGGACTGCTGGATATCGCCCTGCATCCCGATTTCAACTCCAACCGGCTGGTCTACTTGGCTTATTCGAAATCCATCAAAGAGGGTGATGAAGTGCTGAGTACGACCGCGGTTGTGGCCGCGCGGTTGAACGGAGACCGGCTTATCGATGAAAAGGAGGTCTTTGTTGCACTGCCTTATTTTACGACCCGGCATCATTATGGTTCAAGGCTTTGTTTCGACGATAAAGGGCATCTTTATGTTGCAGTGGGCGACCGCGGAAAGGAAAAGCTGAATCCGCAAATTCTGGGGACCCATCCGGGGAAAGTGCACCGGATATTTGCCAACGGAACCATTCCTCCGGACAATCCTTTTGCCGACAGTACCGGTGCCGTCCGTTCCATTTACACCTACGGCCACCGCAACATTCAGGGAATGGCCCTAAACCCTTTCAGCGGGGAATTATGGACAAACGAGCACGGCCCCCGGGGCGGCGATGAAATCAATATTGAACAGGCTGGAAGGAATTACGGCTGGCCGATTATCTGCTTCGGCCTCAATTACAACGGAACCCTTATTACCAAAGACACTGCAGGCCCCGGGCTTGAGCAACCCCTACACTATTGGCTGCCCTCCATTGCCCCATCGGGTATGGCATTTGTTACGGGCAACCGTTATAAAGGTTGGGAAGGGAATCTGCTGGTGGGCTCATTGCGGTTCAAGTACCTGAACCGCTGTGTCATTCGGAATGGAAGGGTGGTGGAGGAGGAACCCCTGTTCCGCAACATCGGCCGTTTGCGCGATGTGCGCATGGGCCCCGACGGGTATATCTATATTTCCGTTGAGCAAGGCGCTGTTTACCGGCTGGTTCCTGTTGATGGTTAGCAGCGCAGGAGCCTACTGCTCAGGCAGGCTGGCGCAGCCCCCGGTGATATTGATTTCCCGTTCGTTGTCAATCCTGTAATCACCTCTGTTTTTCACCACTACCGATGCTGCCCGGGCGCTTGTTTCAAAAATGACACAAGGGTTTGGGGTATTGCCTTCAATGACGACGTGTGTTTTTTCGTCCGGCACCTTTCCTCCCGACCAGTTTTCGGGATTATGCCAGTTATTGTCCTGTGTTCCAAGCCACCGGGTTTTCTTTTGCATGATTGAAACATAAGCAGTATCGCTGCAGCCGGAAGCGTTGGTGGCAATCAGTTCATGGATGCCGATGGGCGCGGCGGTGGAGTCGCGGACACTCCACCGAACACTCAATCCTGCTGTATTGTAGATGTTGCTGATGTCAATGGTCTGTTCGTTGCAGATGGCGAGCAGACTTTTGTCGCTCCCTAGACCCGGTTTTTCGGCGGCGGTAACCGACACGGGAAGGGAAGTGGCGCTGCAGCCGGAATCGTTGAATTGGGTCACCGTATAAATTCCTGGAATGCGTGTGGTGATGGTTGCGGCCGTATCACCGTTGCTCCA
>JBIIDU010000189.1:0-4835 GCA_044238165.1 Ferruginibacter sp.
TAACGGAAGGCATTACCCGAAACAAGGGTTACCGAGTCTCCGGGACAAATGGACAGGGGTCCGGGCGGGTTGATTTCGGGAGTGGCCAAGAGGCTTCGGTTGAGTGTCCAGCTCACTGAATAAGTATGCAGTGCCGGGTGGTTGTCGGAGCGCGAAAAAGTGTTGGTGTCGCTGACCTCTGCAGTAAGCTGGTTCGTGCTTTCCGCGAGCTGGCCTACAGAAATGCTCAGCGTATCGGAGTTGCCGCCCACCGGAGTGCCGTTCAGCAGCCAGCGTACCTTAAGGGTGTTCGGTGCGGGTTTTGCCAATTCAATACGGAACGTCTTGTTTTCCTGGCAGAAAAGTAAACCGGATGTATTGGCAGGCGAATGGGCCAGCAGCGGTGAGCCAAACAACTGGTGGATTTTTTCAATGATGGTTTCCCGGCATACCGGGCAAAATTCCCTCCCCAGATACTGCATCTTGCAGTTCTGGCTCGGCTTATACCACTGGGACGAATTGCCGCCGCAGCAATACTGGTAGATACCCACGCCTCCGCTTCCAATCCATTTCTTCCATTTTATGAGAGCCGGGTTGGTTTCCTGCGTCATATTCGGCTTTTCCGAAGAATAGATGTCACCGGCAAAATACTCATCGGCAAGTCCCGCAAAAGAATGCCCCATTTCATGCACCAGTATTTCGTAGGCCGATACATTGAGTGAAGACGTAGCGAGAAAACCGCCTGAGCCTCCGTAAAAAGAAGTATTTACCAGCATGAGGGGCTGGTCGAACAGCGGAAAGTTGTTGATAAGCACAGCATTCGCACCGGAATTGTTCTGTGCCACCAGCAGCCGGTGGATGCCGAATGCGTCGAACGTGGAGTTGAAATAATTGGTTACAGTAAGTGGCGGTTGGGATGGAGGGGAGCCTTCATCTCCGGCATTGGCAGGGTGGTTGGCACCGCTTTGCTCCGAAGGTATCCGGATGGCAAAAACATTGAAATAGTTTTTGTATTCCCGGAAGGGGCTGCTGCTGAAAATGTAGTTGGTCAGATTTTGGGTATTCGTCAGGTAATTGCTGAGGTCCTCCTCGCGGAAGCCGTCGCCCATGAAGACCAGATTGATGAATTTGCCCGGATTTCCGTTGTAGAGCACGGTGTCGATTGCAAACGACTGCGCTCTGCTGTTGGCCAGGAACAGGCAAAGAATACCGGTCAGCAGGGACGCTATGATCCTGTGTCTTTTGAAGCAACTCCGCATACCTCTGTTTGTTAGTTGGCCTGTTTTTCCGGCTGCGTGGACACTAAGGGCAGTTCGGCAATCCGGATGAAACTCCGGTCCGGACCGAAAAGTTCGAAGCCGATCTTAGCGGCATCTTCCCTAAAAGGAATTCGCAGCAGCATCGTGGCATAGACGGTATTTCGGGTAATAGTACCAAGGGTTCCATCTTCGCCGGGGTATTCATAGCGGGTTTGAAAGGGTTTTCCAAGATAGAAGGTATCGGAGTTATTTGGATGAGCGACAGGAATCAGGCAGATAAGGTCGCCTTCTGTCCACGGTTTTGTATGAACTGGTTCTTGCTTTAGGCTCCCTTCAATGATCCGCACATTTTGCAGCTGGGCCCTGTACGCTGTTCCGGATTTATCCAACTGTAGATTGGCTATCAGGATTTTGTTTGCCGGACTGCCGACAGGTTTCTGGTGCTGTGCTAAAGAAAAATACGGTGCAATAAAAGCCACGATCAATGAAAAAGTCTGGTTGCTTATTCTTCTCATGGTCAGCAGGATATTGCCCTGCCCCCGGTTTTTGGGGAGGAGGTTAAAGGTAGAAATTTTTTTCAGAGACCCCAACCTTGACCCCGAAAATTAAATCTCCGGCGCGCTTGCGGAATTTAAGTCATGCGATTAGGGGGTGGAAGCGACAGGAATGGAGGTCATTTTACCCGATTTCTGCCATTTTTTCACCTGAATTGACATGGCACAATCATTGACCTTTGTTTTTCAATTAAATCTAAATCAATGGGAAAGATTATTGGAATTGACCTCGGCACCACCAACAGCTGTGTGGCCGTTATGGAAGGCAATGAACCCGTGGTTATTGCCAACGATGAGGGAAGGCGTACCACCCCGTCTATTGTGGCTTTTTTGAAGAACGGCGAACGGAAAGTGGGTGACCCGGCCAAGCGCCAGGCAATCACCAACCCCCAGAACACAATCATGAGCGTAAAGCGCTATATGGGGCACAAGTGGAACGAAGTGACCGCCGAATTGTCGCATACCAGCTATAAAGTGGTGAAAGGCGACAACGATACCGTACGCATCGATATCGACGGACGTATGTACACACCTCAGGAAATAAGCGCCATGATTCTTCAGAAGATGAAGAAGACTGCCGAAGATTACCTGGGTCAGGAAGTTACCGATGCGGTAATCACCGTTCCTGCCTACTTCAACGATTCACAGCGTCAGGCCACGAAAGAGGCCGGTGAAATCGCAGGCCTGAATGTGAAGCGCATCATCAACGAACCCACCGCCGCGGCGCTGGCTTATGGTCTCGACAAAAAACAAACCGACCAAAAAATTGCCGTGTTCGATCTGGGCGGCGGTACCTTCGATATTTCCATCCTGGAACTGGGTGACGGTGTGTTTGAAGTGAAGAGCACCAATGGTGATACGCACCTGGGTGGCGATGACTTCGACAAAGTGATCATGGACTGGCTCGCCGAGGAATTCAAGAAAGACGAAGCCATCGACCTTCGGAAAGACCCTATGGCCTGGCAGCGTCTCAAGGAAGCCGCCGAAAAAGCCAAAGTGGAGCTTTCCTCTTCCACCGAAACAGAAATCAACCTTCCTTACGTCACTGCTGTGGACGGCGTTCCCAAGCACCTGGTGAAGAAACTGAGCCGCGCGCAGTTCGAGAAGCTGGCCGATAATTTGTTTGAACGCTGCCTCAGGCCCTGCGAAACCGCACTCAAGGATGCAGGTTACAGCATTTCCGAAATCAATGAAGTGATTCTGGTGGGTGGAAGTACCCGCATACCCAAGGTGATTGAGATTGTGGAGAAGTTCTTCGGCCGCAAACCCAACCGCGGGGTGAATCCCGATGAAGTGGTAGCCGTGGGTGCTTGTATCCAGGGCGGTGTGCTCAGCGGCGACATCAAGGACGTACTGCTGCTTGATGTGACTCCCCTCAGCCTGGGTATCGAAACCATGGGAGGGGTGATGACCCGGCTGATTGAAAGCAATACCACCATTCCCACCAAAAAATCGGAAGTGTTCAGCACCGCCAGCGACAACCAGCCCGGTGTACAGATCCACGTGCTGCAGGGCGAGCGCCCCATGGCCGGACAGAACAAGAGCCTGGGCATGTTCAACCTCGATGGTATCCCTCCTGCTCCACGCGGTGTTCCTCAGGTGGAAGTGACATTCGACATCGATGCCAACGGCATTTTGAATGTGACCGCCAAGGACAAGGGCACAGGCAAGAGCCACAACATCCGTATCGAGGCGGGCAGCGGACTCAGCAAGGAAGAAATCGAGAAGATGAAGACAGAAGCCAGGGCCAATGAGGCGAATGACAAGCTGGAGCGTGAAAGGGTTGATAAGATCAACCAGGCCGACAGCCTTATCTTCCAGACCGAAAAGCAACTGAAAGAGTTTGGCGACAAGATAAGTGCCGATAAGAAAGCACCGATCGAATCGGCGCTGAATGCCCTGCGTGAAGCCCACAAGCAGCAGGATCTGGCCGCCATCGAAAAGGCGATGGAAGCCATGAATGCGGCCTGGACCGCAGCCAGCGAAGAGATTTACAAGGCACAGGCGGCAGGTGCGCAGCAAGAACAGCCCGCAGACGGTCAGGGCGGTGGCGCAGCTTCCGGCGACCATGTGGAAGATGCGCAGTTTGAGGAAGTGAAATAATACGAAAGTGAATTTACTTTTAGCCCAAAAATTTTTCCGTATAATGCCGATGTGATAGCTGTTTGGGCCAATGAAATTGGTCCATTACAGATATCCAATCGGTATAAGCCGTGTTCGCTATAATAAATCGCCCCTGATGATTAGGTCAGGGGCGATTTTATTTACAGGGAGGCTTGTTTGCTATTTCAGGATCACCGTGCCTATTTTCTGTGTGAGGCTTTTCTCCAGTTCTTTCAGGTGCAGGTGCACTTTCATCTGCACCAGTTGTTCTTCGGGTGAACTGTTGTGCTGCATCTCCTGCTGGTTCTGGAAGATCATACGTTTCACCTTGCGCAGCTTCAGGTAGTTCATGCTCGAAAACACTTCCTGACGATAAAGTTCTTCACGGGTGGGTATTTTCCCTTCATAGAATTTTTTCCAGTTGGCACTCACTTCATGGCGGAACTCCATGATGGCGATGGCCAGGCTGCTGATGGCGGGGTCTTCGTGGTACAGGAAGGATTTGGACGAGGGTTCCCTTCCCTCTGAAATCAGGTCTTGATAGGATTTGACTATTTGCATCAGCTGATGGTTCTCAAAAGCCTGTTCCAGTTCGTTTTCAACAATCTCGTTGAAGATGTAATCGGCTACCGACCGCTCTTCCTCAAAAGGCAAATGGCCGAATTCAATCAGGCAGCGCACCAGGGCACGCTCCTGATGTTCGTCTTTCTGCAGCAAATACGCCGCATCATCTTCTCCGGAAGTCTGTGCATCGCCGGGGCCTGATGGGTCGTGTAAATCAGTATCGGGTGCAGGGCCGGAGGAAGGGGTAGCTGTTTCGGCCTTGATTACCCGTTCACGGATGATCTTGTTTACAAGGGTTTGCAGGCCCGATTCTTCAATTTGCAGCAGCTGGGCGCATTGGCGGATATAGTCCTGCTGGCGGGTGAAAGATCGGAAG
>JBIIDU010000085.1:0-9132 GCA_044238165.1 Ferruginibacter sp.
AACAATCTCAGGAATATCGACGTACAGTTCCCCCTGCAGGTGCTTTGTGTGGTGTGTGGCGTAAGCGGAAGCGGAAAAACAACGCTCGTGAAACAAATTCTATACCCGGAACTGCAGCGCCGATCGGGGGAAGGTACCGAGCGGCCCGGCCTGCACCGGGAAATTACCGGAAACCTGAACGAAACCGGAAACATCGAACTGGTGGATCAGGACCCCATCGGAAAGTCGTCGCGCAGCAATCCGGTAACCTATATCAAGGCATATGATGAAATCAGGGAACTGTTCAGCGAACAACCGCTCAGTAAAATGAGGGGTTTCCTCCCCAAACACTTCTCCTTCAATGTGGATGCAGGACGCTGCGACGCCTGCAAGGGCGAGGGCGAACAGGTTGTTGAAATGCAGTTTCTGGCCGACGTGCACCTCACCTGTGAAGTCTGCCTTGGAAAAAAATTCAAGGAGGATGTGCTTGAAGTCACCTACCGCGAAAAAAACATCCACGACGTACTGGAGATGTCTGTAGACGAAGCAATAGATTTTTTTGCGGGAGGCAAATCAAAAGACGGCGCGGCGGAAGTGGCCAAACGCCTGCAGCCGCTCAGCGATGTGGGGCTCGGTTATATCAAACTGGGGCAGTCGAGCAATACCCTATCGGGCGGAGAGGCCCAGCGCGTTAAGTTAGCCTCATTTCTGGGCAGGGGCAGGTCGCAGAGCCGGAGCCTGTTCATCTTCGACGAACCCACCACCGGCCTCCATTTCCACGATATCAAAAAACTGCTGGGCGCATTCAACGCATTGATCGACCAGGGCAACAGCATCCTGGTGATTGAACACAACACCGACGTGATCCGCAGCGCCGACTGGGTGATTGAACTAGGCCCCGGCGCCGGTGCCCATGGTGGACAGGTAATCTTCTGCGGCACACCGGCCGAGATGAAAAAAAGCAAGTCAAGTGTCACAGGGAAATACCTATGAGAAGAGTTGAGGGCGGGAACGGAAAGTTTTGTACTACCGCAACCGGTCGCTTTCCCGCACCAGTTTTTCGTCTTTCCGGATACCGGCAAGAGCAAGAATGAGGAATGTGATGACAAGCAGGTGCAGCGCCGATGAAAGTGAAAAAACACCCTCTACATAAAGTCCGGATTTTTGCACATAGAGATAGCACAACACGGCTTCAGCCAGAAGTCCCGCAATGCAGATATAGGTTTGCACACTTCTATTCCGGTACATACCGATACCGACCCAGGCAAGCACAGCTACCACGATGGTGGAAAGCAGAATTACAAAACCCCCGGACATACCATTCAATTCCTGATAAGGTTTTGTGCTATCGAGGTACCCGCCAAACGTGGGGAATTTTAGGGTCAGGAATGCGGAGAGACCTGCCAGAAACAACCAGAGAGTCTGAATACGCTGTATCATAAGAACTCATTTAAGCAAATCGGGTAGTGCGGTCACATGGCGGCAAGCTGAACTTTCTGTTGCAGTTCGAGCACGCTTTCCTTGAAAAGGGTGTCCGTATCCATTAGGTCTTTCACCGTCTGACAGCTGTGGATCACGGTAGTATGGTCACGGCCGCCGAAATGTTCGCCGATTGTTTTGAGCGAATTTTTGGTGAATGCCTTGGAAAGGAACATGGTGATTTGCCGTGCCTGCACGATTTCCCGCTTCCGTGTTTTCTGCAGCAGCTTGTCGTAAGGCAGGTCGAAGTACTCGCACACCATCTTTTGTATGGCATCGATGGTGATTTCCTTGTTGGACGACTTGATGAAATTGCGCAGTACTTTCTTGGCCAGCTCAAGGTCGATCTCCCTTTTGTTGAGCGATGACTGGGCCAACATGGAAATCATGGCGCCTTCCAGTTCACGTATGGAGCTGTTTATATTGTAGGCAATATATTTCACCACTTCCGCAGGCATTTCCAGGCCGTCGTTTTTCATGCGGCGTTCCAGAATCTCAATCCTGGTTTCATAACCGGGCATCTGCAGGTCGGCACTCAATCCCCAGCGGAACCGGCTCAACAGACGTTCCTGAACTCCCTCAAGGTCTTTGGGCGGCTTGTCGCTGGTGAGGATAAGCTGCTTTCCGCTCTGATGCAGGTGGTTGAAGATGGAGAAAAAGGCGTCCTGTGATTTTTCAGCACGGCTGAAAAACTGCACGTCATCGATGATCAGCACATCGATCAACTGGTAGAAATGGATGAAATCGTTGATAGCTCCGTTGCGCCCGTGGTCAATGAACTGGTTGATGAACTTCTCCGAGCTCACATAGAGCACCACCTTGTTGCTGTGAAGCCGCTTGACTTCATTGCCGATGGCCTGCACCAGATGTGTTTTCCCCAGCCCGACACCGGCATAAATGACCAGTGGATTAAAGGAAGTGGTTCCGGGCTTCTCCGCAACGGTTTTGCCGGCACGCCGGGCCACGCGGTTACAATCGCCCTCGATATAACTGTCAAAAGTATAGGCAGGATTCAACTGGGGGTCGATCTGCATTTTCTTGAGCCCTGGTATTACAAAAGGGTTCTTCACCGGGTTCGATACCAGCAGCGGAAAATCCATTTCGTTATTGGAAAAGGACTTGTACATGTTACCGGGCACATCCACCGTGAGGGGTTTGTTCTTGCTGTTGCCGCTGTCGATCATGATGCGGTATTCGAGGCGGGCTTCTTTACCCAACTCGCGTTTGAGTGTTTTGGCCAGCAGGTTGATGTAATGCTCCTCCAGGTATTCGAAAAAAAACTGGCTGGGTACCTGTATCGTCAAAACCTTGTCTTTGAGTGAAACCGGCTTGATGGGTTCAAACCAGGTTTTATAATGTTGCCATTCTACGATATCACGGATGATCACCAAACAATTTGTCCACACTTTTTCATGCGCTTTCTCCATTAGTCCTTAAGCAGGTTTATATTGGGTTAACGTAGGTTGTTCCTGAACTCCAGCGGTTGTTTTCCCGGTACGGATTCGCAAAAAGTTTCGCAGGGGAGCGAATATCAAAAGAAAAGGTGAAAAAAAAAATTTTTTATTCCGCGCTTTTCTTTGCAACCGGAATATTTTGCACAGCGGCATTCCGCTTTCCGGAAAGAGGTGTGAAATCGAAATCCAGACGGCCCAGCTGAATGCCCGCCCAGCCCACCTGATGAACAATAACACCCGCGCCGGACTTGTTTTTCAGCACAAGAGGCTCGTCCATGAACGTATGGGTATGCCCCCCGATGATCAGGTCCACATGTTCGGTTTCCTGAGCAAGAATCCTGTCACAAATTCTGAGGGGATTCTCCTTGTATTCAAGTCCCAGATGGCTGAGGCAAATGACCATATCGCAACCCTCCTCTCTTTTCAGTTGCGCAGCCACTTTGTTCAGTTGTTCCACCGGATCGAGGTATTTCGTATTCCCGTAAAGTGTATCCGGCACTAAGCCATAAAGTTCAATCCCCACACCGGCAACCCCCACTTTCAATCGCCCCTTCCTGAATATCTGGTAGGGACGATAGCCGTATTCCATGGGCGTGCCGGTAAAATCATAGTTGCAGAGCAAAACCGGGAAACCGGCATCCCGGGTCTGGATGGCGAAATTTTCGATTCCGCCGTCAAAGTCGTGGTTTCCCATGGTGACGGCGTCGTAGCCCATGGCGGCCATCGCCCTGATTTCAG
The DNA here is from genome assembly GCA_044238165.1 of Ferruginibacter sp. Lineage (GTDB taxonomy): Bacteria > Bacteroidota > Bacteroidia > Chitinophagales > Chitinophagaceae > Ferruginibacter. Next base: position 3,651 of record JBIIDU010000085.1, read on the forward strand.
GCTCGCCCCGGTACATGTTGAAAAAAGGTGTTCCCTGAAAAATATCGCCCGCATCAAGCAGCAGCACCTGGGCGCATTCGCTTCTGATCTGGCGGATAATGGAGGCCCGGGCAGACACACCGCCCATACCCTGGTATTTCCCCCCATCCATCGGAAAGGGTTCCAGGCGGCTGTGGACATCGTTGGTATGCAGGATGGTCAGTTTTTTCGCAGCGGCATCGGCAGCCATCTCCGCCAGCAGCGGCGAGCCGGCCAGCAAGGCTCCTGCCGTGAACCCAGCGCCTGCTATGAATTTTCTTCTACTGAGCATAGGTGACCCTTTTTTCTATGGATGCGTTCAGCGCCTTTCCCTGACGATGCTGTTCCGCAAAATAGCTTATCAGTGCCTCACGAAACAGAATTCCCTTATCTCTTCTGGGCAAGGGACGAAGCAGGGAGCAATTGTCGCCACCATTGGCCACATAGTCAAGTGTGGCCACACTATACACAGCCGATTCGTCCAAAGGCCTTGCGCCAATCATGAGCTCAAGGGCAGTGTTGTTTCTGATGACATAGCGCACTCCCGAACAGGGCCAGCCTCCTGCAGCAGCCTGTATATCGGCAAAAGCCCTGAGCTGACTGCCTGTAAGGCGCAGGACCACGATGGTATTGTCGAAAGGCGAAAGTTCATAAAGCTTTCCAAGAGTGACGTTGCCCGCGGGCAGTACCTGAAGCCGGATGGACCCGTAATTGAGAAACGCCGCATCAATCAGCGTGTCAAATTTTTCGGCCGCCTTTAGCCGCAGTACATCGGCCATCAAATTACCAAGCGTACTTTCCGGTTTTTTCTTCTCCAGGGAAACGGCAGCAACCGCCACGAGGGCGCCCATGCTCCGCTGCACACTGTCGGCATAGGGTTGTAAAAGCACGTTTATGGAGCTGTCGTCACCAAGGGTTCTGTTGACCGGATAGTCTTTATAAATCAGTTGTTGCGGACGATAGGCCCTGTGGCAACCGGCAAGGAGGAACAGGGCAAGGATCAGATGGGCAGAAGTCCGCAACACTTTGGTAAATTGAAAAGGTAAGTTAGTTTTTTTCACCGGGTGATACAGGGAAAACCTCATTATTTTTTTTATCTGAATACCTGTACATTTACCCAAAACATAATTCTATGGCTTACGAACTTACCGGAAAACTTGTAGCAAAATTCGAAACCGTCCAGCGTACGGAAACCTTCAAGGTGCGGGAGTTTGCCGTGGAAAAAACGGAGGAAGTAGGCCCCCGCACCATTACTAATTATATCAAATTCCAGTGTGTACAGGATAAGACTGCCCTGCTCGATTCCTTCAACCCCGGCGACGAGATAAAAGTATATTTCAGCATCAAAGGCACCAAATGGGAGAAGGAAGGGAAAACGAACTACTTCACCAATCTGGATGCTTTCCGCATCGAGGCCCTGTCTCCGAACAAAAAAAGCAGTCCCTCGGTGGATTCCGATTTCTCAATGCCGCTGGATACATTCTCTTCGACGCCGCCGGACAGTATCAGCGACCTTCCCTTTTAACTGATGCCGCAACCGTCACCGGGATAAATACCCGGCTTATCCATATGCAGCAACTCCTCTCGCTTCGATTGAAACCACTGGAAGCCGGCGACCATTCCGCCATCGTCGGGCAAATCGCAGCAGCATGCGGTAAGGATCCTTCTTCTGTTTCGGGCTTTCATATACTGAAACAATCACTGGATGCACGCGGATCCATGCAATGGATCATTCTTTCGGTAAGAGCGTTCATCGATGAGCCCTTTACAGAAAGGGAAGCCCTGCAATTCCATTTTTGCGATGTCACGCGCGCAAAAAAGAAAGTGCTCATTGCAGGCGCCGGGCCGGCAGGGCTGTTCGCGGCCTTACAGCTGCTCGAACTGGGCATCCAACCCATCCTGCTGGAAAGAGGCAGCGATGTGCGCACCCGCAGGCGCGACCTGGCGGCACTGAACAGGCAGGGAATCCTCAACGCCGAAAGCAATTATTGTTTTGGCGAAGGCGGTGCAGGCACTTACAGCGACGGCAAGCTGTACACCCGAAGCCGGAAAAGGGGCGATATCGACAGGATCCTCAACCTGTTCACCCACTTTGGAGCCGACCCGAAAATCCTCTACGAAGCGCATCCCCACATCGGTACGAACAAACTGCCGCAGATCATCAGCGCGATGCGGGCCTGCATTACAGGTCTCGGCGGAGCCTTTCACCTGAATAAAAAACTTACCGGCCTGATTGTTGAAAACAACAAACTGAAAGCAGTAAACACAGAAGACGGTGAAATTCTGGAAGCCGATGCCCTTATTCTGGCAACCGGTCATTCTGCCCGCGATATTTTCACGCTGCTTCATGCGCAGGGTTTAGCGATCGAGTCCAAAGCTTTCGCGCTGGGTGTTCGGGTCGAACATCCTCAGGACCTGATAGACCGTATCCAGTATAAATGCCCAGCCGCATTTTCTTCCCGTCCGGAGGGCTTGCCTCCGGCCGCCTATGCGCTGAACGGGCAGGTAAACGGCAGAGGCGTATTTTCATTTTGTATGTGTCCCGGCGGCATCATTGCTCCGGCAGCCACCGAACATGGGGGGCTTGTGGTGAATGGATGGAGTCCTTCAAAGCGCGACAATCCTTTTGCCAACAGCGGCATGGTCACGGAAGTATCGATGGAGGAAGTGAATGCTTACTTCAAAAAAAATCAACCGAAAGAAATATTGCCCGAAAATCATCCGCTCCAACTCATGGCTTTTCAACGCACAGTGGAGCAGGACTGCTTCAGCGCAGGAGGAGGCAACTATGTGGCACCGGCCCAGCGGCTGACCGACTTTGTGCGTGGAAAAATTTCCCGCGACTTGCCGGAAAGCAGTTACCACCCGGGTATTACAAGCCGGAACCTTGGGGAGGTACTCCCCCGCTTCATATTTGATAGGCTTGCAGCAGGTTTGTCTCATTTTGGGAAAAAGATGCGGGGCTACCTCACCGAAGATGCGGTTGTAGTAGCCACTGAAAGCCGCACTTCGTCGCCGGTGAGGATTCCCCGGAACCCTGAAACCCTCTGCCATCCGCAGGTGATGAACCTCTACCCTTGTGGAGAAGGAGCGGGATACGCGGGAGGAATTGTGAGCGCGGCGATGGACGGGGAGCGTGTTGCGAGAATGTGCGCGATGCGGATAGGAAGACCAGGCAAGGAAATGTCCTTTAAGAGTTAATTACACTCAATATGATAAAAGAAACAAAGTTTCTGAAACAGGCCGTCATCGGCATCATCCTTTTACAGGTGTCATGCACAGACATTTGCCTTTCACAGAACAACCGCATCAGCGATTATAATAGAATTGGCTGGTACAATTTCTTCGGCACATTCAACACCGGAAAAAAAACAGGCATCCACACCGATTTTCAATGGCGGAGAAGTCCCAATATCAGCAGCGGACAGCAGAACCTCTTACGCGTGGGATTCAATTACCTGGCCACGCCCAAGCTGCAGCTCAGGGTCGGATACGCCTATGCCCTCACCTTTGCCTATGGCGATATCCCCATCAATGCCTTCGGCAGGGAATTCGGGGAACACAGGACCTGGCAGATGGCCACACTGCGCGACCAGATAGGCAAGCTGGAACTCTCGCATCGTTTCATGCTGGAGCAACGCTGGATAGGACGTTACTCTTCACCCGACCTGGCGCGGGAAGATGAACGTGTATATTCGAACCGTCTGCGGTATATGTTCAGGTGTCAGTTGCCGCTGAAGGGAACAACATTTGAGGCAAAAACCCCTTACCTTGGGCTATTTGAAGAGGTGATGATCGGTTTCGGAAAAAATGTGAATGCCAACGTGTTCGACCAGAACCGGCTGGGCATCCTGCTTGGCTATGTGCTTGGAAAGAACCTGAGGCTGGAGGCAGGTTTACTGAGCCAGATTGTTCAGCTGGGGAGGATGGTGGGCGGCCAACCTGTTTTCCAGTACAACAGCGGCCCCATAATCAACCTGGTGCTGCAGACGGACCTTTTCAAAAAACAATAACAAGACGGAACCATTCTGCGGCTTTACGCAGCGCGGGACTGGGGAACGAATGTATCTGATGTAACGAAAACATCAAGGTGAACAAGCGCTTTATTCGAACCCCAATGCCCGGGTTGAGCAAAACAGCTGTTAGTAGTAGGCCCTATTTAACTGGCTAACAATTAGAAGCTTTGTGCAAAAGTTTCTCGAATTTATCTTTTTGGTTGTCGCGAAGAATTTTGACCACATGCTCATTTTTGCTCCATTTTTCTCGGAGCCCTTCAAGAATTGTGGAGAAATAAAATCTAAAGAAATAGGTGTCAAAGAAATCAATTTTGTCTGGCATTTTTTCAATTTCAGCATTTATTATAGCCGCTGAAATAAATGAGTTTATAACAACTTTTTCCTTAAACTCATCAGAACGATGTATGCGATATGCCCTATCAATAATTGGTTCGCGCCAAATACCATAGATATTCAGCCATTCAATTAAATCATAAGATTTCTGTTGATACCCTTTTGTTATTTTGTTTAATTCTTTCTTGCCAATGTAACTATCTGATTCATTGCTGTCAAACTGCTTTATTGTTGCATCTATGATGGTGCCCGGGTAGTTATCAAGTGATAACCAAAAATGATCACTATTATTATAAATCCCTGCTTCTATTGATGTGTTTATGTTATTAATCCTTAAATATATTGAAAGGGCGATTGATGTTGACAAACTAAATCCTGAAGGTTTTGCAAAACCGATGCTTTCCAATGTTATGTGTTTTATGAAATCTTCAATTCTGTTTTTCTCATTTTCCGACAATGTCATTTTGAATGGTATTATAATTGATGTAGGGATGGCTTACTACCAACGGTTTGGGTATTGCCGAAGGCGGGGATTTTTAGCACAAAAGTTCAATCGAAGAACGAAAGTTAGCTCTTGTACAAAAGTTCAATCGAAGCCGTTCAGCCCAGCTTTTGGCAATATCTTGTTTCGGTTCGCCCAATTTTATTTTGTTGTTTGTATTTCATTTAACTTGTTAGTCAATTTTTCTTTTTCGTTGCTTTCATTTGTCCTGAAACGCAAAATAGGGAAATTATATTTGTCCAAAATCCGGTCTTTCATTCTATCCCTGTCGACTTGTTTCGTTCCTCCTTTATGAAATTCAAAACCGTCAACTTCTATTCCAAGAACAGGGGTTTTGCCAAGTTTGTTGTAAATCAAAAAGTCTAAATGCGTCAATGGATTTGATGCATATTTTGTTTCTTGTTCGTCTAACTTGGAAAAATCTTTGATAAGCTGTCTAATTGGGAAATGAAGAAGAACGGCATATTTTAAAAACTTTTCTCCTGATAAAACTTCCTTGATTAAAGAAAACATTAAATTTTCACTGTCATACTCTGATACTTTACCTGATTTGTGAATAATTTTTGCTCGTTCTTCTTCGTAGCCTTTATACAATAAATCAAAAATTGAGTTT
>JBIIDU010000087.1:0-9124 GCA_044238165.1 Ferruginibacter sp.
GGGCAAACTAAAATTGATGCAGACCATCAGCACGGTGTCGGAAGATTACAAGGGAACTTTCAGCGTGGCCGACATTCACTGCTCACCTGACGGACGTTTTGTTTATGCCAGCAACCGCGCTACGGCAAATTCACTGGTCATTTACAAAGTCGATGCTGCCGATGGCATTTTGACGGTTGTCGGGCATCAGCCTGTACTGGGGGTGAAGCCCCGAAATTTCTGCCTCTCCCCCGACGGTAAAGAGTTGTGGGTGGCCAATCAGCTCAGCGATGAGGTGGTGGTTTTCAGCCGGGATGGGCAAACCGGCTTATTGGCCGATAGCGGCAAGCGTATTGCCATTCCCTCTCCGGTTTGCCTGATTTGGGCGAAATGATCCGTGAAAATCCGGGTTCTTACAAAAAATGAATTTTGCCTGATATTCCTGATTACAGGATTTTCACTTCCGTTCTTCTGTTCGTGGCGCGTCCTTCAGCACTGCTGTTGTCATCAATCGGAATGGTGGCGCCATAACCTTTTGCGGTAACCCGTTCAGGCGCAATGCCTTTGGAGAGCAGATAGGCCATGACGGTTTTTGCCCTGTTGGTGGAAAGAATCATATTGGATTCCGGCTTTCCCACATTATCGGTATGGCCGCCCACTTCAATACGCTCCTCGTCCTTTCTTTTCAGGTATTCCACCAGTTCATCCAGCACGGAAAAAGATTCCGGCTTCAGGTCGGCTTTCCCGGTTTCAAAAGTGCAGTTATCGAGCACAAACGATTTGGGTGGATTGAATTTGATAGCAACGGGGATGGGATTTTTGATGAACTGGTTTTCTTTGAGCGTAGGTAATTCCAGAAAGTTATAGCTGGTGGAGTCGCTGAAGCCGAGAATGAAGATTTCGTAGCGGGCACCGCTGGGAAGGCGCAGTGCGAATTTTCCAGTGGAGTCGGAGAGTCCCTGATATTCGCGCTGGTTGGCGAGGCTCCGGAACACAACAATCTCGTTGTTGAGCGGTTCACCGGTTTTGGCATCCACAATGCTCACATCAACCGGGGCATCTTTGGGGAGGTTGCCCTGTACTGCCGGGGTTGCAGGTGCCGGAGTTTGTCCGTAAACTGTTGCTGCAAAAAGATACAGGGAGAAGAATAAGCCTAAACTTTTCATTGTAGGAAGCTTTGTTTTGAAATTGTTAAGACGCAACCAAAATCAGAGGATTCGCGTCAGGCGTAAAAATAGTCAGCAGCAACTGAATTGCAATATCCATGCCGTTCTCCTTTCAGAAAATTTAACATTTGCCGGTTACCATCCGTTCCTTTCCCTGCAATTTGTGATATGGGCGAGATGATGGCGGCCATGCCAGGCATAAAAGGCAATGTATTCCTCCAAAGTTATCGCTCTTCCCTGCTCGGGGTGCAGGAATTTTTTCATCCGATCGGCGGTATTCAGGCTTCTTAAGAGTACTGTCCAGCGCAGATGCAGGCCTTCCAGGATTTTCAGTGAAGGGGCAAGGGGCAAGCTTACCGCATCGGGCAAGAGCCCCCATTGCGCTTCATCGTAGGGTTTGATGGTCGGCACGTCTTCCGTCAGCGCAAGTTTGAACCGGATGTAGCTGTTCATATGGCTGTCGGCACAGTGATGCACCACCTGCCGGAGGGTCCATCCGTCTGGCCGGTAAACCGTATCGAGCTGCGTATCGGTCAATGAATCTACCGCCGCGCAGATTTCAGCAGGAAAAGCGGCAATGCTGTCAATACTGCTTGCCAAAAGTTGTTCATTGTTCTGCTCCGGTGACCAGTTGAAGCGGCCAATGGGAAACCTGAGTTTTTCAATATCCATAGAAAGAGTTTTACAATCGTTGCTGCAACCGGGGTACCATTTCGTTTTTCCATGAAAGGAAGTCACCTGCAATAACATGGTTGCGTGCTTCTTTTACCAGCCAGAGGTAAAAAGCCAGATTCTGCACGCTGGCAATGTTAAGGCCGAGCATTTCTTTGGCCCGGATCAGGTGGCGCAGATAGGATTTGCTGTAGTAGGCACTGCTTGCGCAACCGATCTGGTCATCGATGGGAGAGAAGTCGTGCTCCCATTTTTTGTTGTCGATGTTGATGACCCCGTTGGCGGTGAACAGCATTGCGTTGCGGCCGTTCCGTGTGGGCATCACACAATCAAACATATCCACCCCCAGGGCAATGCATTCGAGCAGGTTCCAGGGAGTGCCTACTCCCATGAGGTAGCGCGGTTTGTCGGCCGGCAGGTAGCTGCAGCAATCGGCCGTATGCTCATACATCATTTCGGTGGGTTCGCCCACGCTGAGCCCGCCGATGGCGTTTCCGGCTGCTTTTTTTGAAGATACATATTCGGCACTGGCCTTGCGCAGGTCCTTGTAGGTGCTGCCCTGTACGATGGGAAAGAGTTGCTGTTCATGCCCGTAGAGCGGTTCGGTTCGGTCCAATTGTTCGATGCAGCGGTCGAGCCAGCGATGGGTAAGTTCCATGCTCTTGCGGGCATAATTATAATCGCTCGGGTAAGGTGGGCATTCATCGAAGGCCATGATGATGTCGGCGCCGATGGTGCGCTGTATGTCCATCACGGCTTCGGGGCTGAACAGGTGTTTGCTGCCGTCGATATGCGACTGGAACACCACACCCTGTTCACTGATCTTTCTGTTATTTGAAAGGGAGAAAACCTGGAAACCGCCGCTGTCGGTAAGCAGGGGCATTTGCCAGTTCATAAAGCGGTGCAGCCCACCGGCGGCTTTGAGTGTTTCGAGTCCGGGCCGGAGATAAAGGTGGTAGGTATTGCCCAGAATGATGCGGGCTTTCACTTCCGCTTGCAGTTGTTGCTGGGTTAGGGTTTTCACGCTGCCCGCCGTACCTACCGGCATGAAGATGGGAGTGGGAATCTGGCCGTGGGCGGTGGTGATGGTGCCTGTTCGCGCCTTGCTGAGCGGATCGGTATGCTCAAGATCAAATTGAAAAACGGATGGATGCATGATTGGCAGATCGGAATGGTTTACGGCGTTGATCTTTCTTTTGGTTTCTTTCGTTCACGGAATTTCCCCGAAAAACTACTTATCATTATGTGAATAACATCCCCCGATGGAAAATGACACTGCGCTTATTTTTGCGTCATGATTTACCTGCAGGGATGGCAGATGCTTTTTTACGCTTTCTGCCTGGTTACATTGATTCAGCTTTTTTACTACCTCTATTATTATCTGCGCCTTGCTATCCATAAGCGGCAAAGCAGGGAATCTGTTCAGACGCACCCGGTTTCGGTGATCATATGCGCCCGCGATGAAGCGGCAAATTTAGCGAAAAATCTGCCCGGGTCGTTGATGCAACAATATACAACCACCCATGAAGTGATTGTGGTGAACGACAATTCCTTCGATGAAAGCAAGTACATCCTGCAGGAATTCCAACGGCAGTACAAGCAGCTTCGCATCGTGGAACTTACACAGGAGGCCAAAATGATTCCCGGCAAGAAATTTCCGTTGAGCATCGGCATCAAGTCGGCCCGGCATGAGATTGTGCTGCTTACCGATGCCGACTGCGTTCCGGCTACCGAGTTCTGGATCGACAAGATGCAGCAATGTTATGCCGAGGGCACAGAAATCGTGCTGGGCTATGGCGCCTATCATAAAAGGAAGGGACTGCTGAACAAGCTCATCCGCTGGGATACTTTCCATGCCGCGCTGCAATACCTGAGCTATGCCCTTGCGGGGCAAACCTACATGGGCGTTGGGCGCAACCTGAGTTACAGAAAAACAGTTTTCTTCCGGCACAAGGGTTTTTCGGCACATAACCATGTTTCCAGCGGCGACGACGATCTTTTCATCAATATGGCCGCTACCGGCAAGAACGTGGTCATCAGCACCGACCCCGATACATTCACCTTGAGCAATCCTTCCCGAAGCTTCGGAGAATGGTTCCGGCAAAAAAACAGGCACCTGAGCACAGCCCGCTATTACCGGCCGCTGCATAAGGTTCTGCTGGGCATGTACACAGGTTCCCATTTTCTTTTTTATCCGCTGCTCGCGGCTTCCTGCCTGCTTTACCGGTGGGATTTCGCACTGGTTGTGTACGGTATCCGTTTGATTGTGCAACTTGCTGTGTTGTATCCCGTACTTCGCAAACTGAAGGAGGCTGATCTGTTTCCGCTCTTGCCGCTTTTGGATATCTGGATGTTTTTTTATTACCTGATTTTTTCTTCGGGCGTATTCGGCAAGCCGGTAAAAAACTGGAAATGAGGGCAAACTTCTTATGGAAATTCTCCTGAAATACTTCACCGGATTTACCGAAGCCCAACTGGACAGGTTCGCTGCCCTGCAGGGATGTTATGCCGAGTGGAACCAGAAGATCAACGTGATTTCGCGGAAAGATATGGACGATTTCTACCTGCACCACGTGTTGCATTCTCTGGCAATTGCCACACAGGTCGAGTGGGGAAGCGGGATGCAGGTGATGGACCTGGGCTGTGGAGGAGGCTTTCCCGGCCTGCCGCTTGCTATTTTTTTTCCGGAAGTACGCTTTGTGCTGGTCGACAGCATCGGAAAAAAACTGAAGGTGGTCGAAGCGGTTGCAACAGCACTCGATATCAAAAATGTGGAAGTCCGGCATACCCGTGCCGAATCCATTCGCGATTTGAAGTTCGATGCCGTTGTGTCCAGGGCGGTGGCCCCTCTGGGTGATCTCTGGCGCTGGAGCAGGCCGCTGTTGCGTAGAGGGGCAACGGGGGGAGGTTTATTTTGCCTGAAAGGAGGGGACCTTACCCGGGAGATTGCTGAAAGCGGCACCCGGCCCAGTGTGTGGGAATTGCAGCAAATTTTCAGAGAGCCCTGGTTTCAGGAGAAATATCTGCTACAGGTGAAAGGATAATCTATATTGATTTCATTTGTACAAAGGGTTGTTGCTGGTGTTGAGTGTTAGGTGTTAAGTTTTAAATGAAGGGCATTGAAAACAGTGCCGTTTTTTTTCACGCAAGGCCGCGAATAAGAAAAAATTAAGTCGTAAAGGCGACCCAAAAAAGTTTCAAAGGTTCAAAAGGTTTAATGGGTTTGAAAGGTTTGAAGTCAATTCCAATCAAGGGAATCCTAAAATCCTGCGAATCCTGATTCAGACGAGAGAATGGTTGAAAGGTTTCAGAGGTTTGAGGTTTAAAAGGTTGGTCAGGTGCAGGTCTCCTATTTGTCAGGCGCAGGCCTCAGGACCTTTGCCGCATCGTTACTTTTTTTGCGCAAAGTCCGGAAAGGGTTTTTCACCTAAAGTCGCAAGAGAGCAAAGTCGCGGAGTTTTTATCGGCCGGGTTATTGGGGTATTTGAGTTGTAGAGGTCGGGGTGTTGCTGCTGTTTTCTTTCTTCGGTGCGGGTTTTTCGAAGAACATCTTGACGGCCATAAACAACATCAGCCCCGCAAATATTTTCCGGGTGACATCGGGGGGAAGAGCAAGTGCGACCTTGCTGCCCAGAAAACTTCCGGCCACAAAGCCTGCTGCCAGATAAAGTACATTCCACGGTTCGATATTGCCCGACTTGTAATACTGATATGCGCCCAGAATACCCACCGGAAGCAGCAGCATGCCCAGCGATGTGCCCTGCGCCTTCATTTGGGTGAAGCCTGCGATGAACATCAGTGCGGGAACAATGATCACGCCGCCGCCAATGCCGACCAGCCCGCCGAAAACACCGGCCGCGAAGCCGATCAGGATGAGTGCGAGGATGAGGGTGCTTCCTTCCATACGCTTTGATTTTGGTTTTTGCGTTAGTTTATTGCGCATAGTTGTCGCTGTAGCGTTTGATGGCGTCCCGGATGATGTCCAGCGCTTTTTCCTTTGGCTGGAAATCGTCGATACGGACAGATTTCTTCTCCAGCACCTTGTACTGTTCGAAGAAATTGCGCAGCACATCGATGAAGTGCCTGTTCAGTTCGTTGATGTGCCTGAAATGGTTTACTGCCGGGTCGTTGGTGGCCACGGCGATGATCTTGTCGTCGCCCTGGTTGTTGTCGATCATCTGCATGTTGCCGATGACAGTAGCCTGAACCAGGCACAGCGGCTGGATGCTTTCGCTGCACAGCACCAGGATGTCGAGCGGGTCGCCGTCTTCGCCCAAGGTCCGGGGTATGAATCCGTAATTGACCGGATAATGGAAGGAAGAGTAAATGACGCGGTCGAGGCGCAGCAACCCGGTGGCTTTGTCTACCTCGTACTTGGTTTTGGAACCCTGGGCGATTTCGATGACGGCATTGACGGTTTCAGGTGCGGAATCGCCGTATTGGGCGCCGTGCCAGGGATGTAGTGTATGCATATGCGTTATGATCCGGCGAGTTTGAAGCCCATCAGTGCCGCCAGCAGGCCGCCGGCAAGGCTGAGCAGTATGTATACGATAAAGGTCGTGTATTTGCCCTGAAGCAGCAACTGCATCAGTTCTCCGGAAAAGGCGGCGAAGGTGGTGAATCCGCCGCAGATTCCGGTAATGAGCAGCAGTTTCAGTGCAGGACTGATGCCCGTTGCCCTTGCGCTGAGCCCGAGGAGCAAACCCAGGAGGAGGCTACCCGCAAGATTTACAAAGAGGGTGGAAAGGGGCAGGTTTTTTTCAGGAACCAGCCGGCTGCACGCATACCGGAGCATACTGCCGGCAGCACCGCCGATTCCCACAATAAGGTAGTCTTTCCACATGAGCCGGCAGTTTGGTCAGCTTGAAGTGCTAAGGATTATTTTCCAGCTTTCGCCCCGTTTGACAAGCCGTAGCTTTTTTTGGGATGAAGGCTCATCGGAGGTAGAATAGACGAAGATCCGTTCGGTTTCGCTGACCGGTTGGATTTCGTGTACGATGATGTCGGCTGCGCGGGCTTTCTCCATCGCAGCGGATGTTTTGGCGGCGAAGCGTTCCTGCTCCGCTTTCAGCAGCGCCTGGTTTTCGCCGGCGGCATCCAGCAGGGTTGCTGCTTCCTCGAAATGATTCGAGTTGCAGTAACGGATGAAGGCCTGCGCGGTTTCTACATCATCGGCAGGACTTTGCTGCGCCGTCTTGCATCCGCCATAAACCAGCACCGCGGCGAACAGCATGCCCGTCAGCAGGCGGATAAACCGGCGCGATACATAACTGTTTTTCTTGATCGGGTGTTGTAATGGACGCATATTGCTGGCGGTGATGGGTGGTCTGGTCGCAAAAGTTCCTATTACTGCAGGGATTCTTCCTTGAGTTCTTTTTGAAAGGCCTGCTGCATCGAATCGAGCAGTTTGCCGCCTTCGCGAAGCTGGTTCGCCACAGTATCGAAATTGATGTCGCGTAATTTTTCAAGCCCGGCCTTCAGGCTGTCGATACCCCGATTGAATTGTTCTCCTACAGTGCCGGCGGTCATTTTCAAAAGGGAACTCATATCGAAGGACACTTTCCACATTCCGTTCACTTTTTTGAGCCGGTAATTGAATACGATGCCCGAGCTCTTTTCTTTCACGGGCACGGTTGCCAGGTCGCCCTCGATTTTCGGATTGCCGATTTCGACACGGGCCGGGTCAACGTCTTCGAACATGCGTGAATTGCCGGCCAGCCTGCTTCCCTTGGCAATCAGGTCAATCATGCCCTTGCTTTCGGGTGTGGCCAGCGTTGCGGCACGGGCCATGTCCTTTTTTTCCATCGCTTCCAGAAACTGGCTTACCACGCCACGGGGACCCGCGTCGGGCAGGCAGCCATTGAAGCCCAGCAGCAGGGTGACTGCCAGCAGCAGCATCAGCCTCCGGGTATCGACGAAATGCAGCGAGGGTGAATTCATTTTCGTTTATGCTTTGTCGTTATACTGTGCATCTTCCCGTTCTTTTTCCTTGTCGTAGGCCTTTATGATGGATTTCACGAGTCGGTGGCGCACCACATCTTCCTCGTCGAGTTCCACATAGCCGATCCCGTCGATATTTTTGAGTATCCGCAGCGCCTTGTGCATGCCGCTGCGCATGTTCTTCGGCAGGTCGATCTGGGTGGGGTCGCCGGTGATGATGGCTTTGGCATTGGCGCCGATGCGCGTGAGGAACATCTTGAGCTGCCCGTCGTTGGTGTTCTGGGCCTCGTCAAGTATGATGAAGGCGTTGTCGAGCGTGCGGCCCCGCATGTAGGCGAGGGGAGCCACTTCGATGGTACGGGTAGTCATATAATATCCGAGCTTGTCGGCAGGAATCATATCGTCAAGCGCATCGTAGAGCGGGCGCAGATAGGGGTCTATTTTCTCCTTGAGGTCGCCCGGAAGGAAACCCAGATTTTCGCCCGCTTCCACCGCGGGACGGGTGAGGATGATTTTTTTGACCGATTTGTTTTTCAGCGCCCGCACGGCAAGGGCCACGGCCGTATAGGTTTTGCCGGTTCCGGCCGGACCGATGGCGAACATGATGTCGTTCTGGTCAATCGACTGCACCATTTTCTTCTGGTTGGCGGTTCGGGCCCTTACGGTTTTTCCGTTGGGGCCGAACACCAGCACCTCATTGGGATGGCGTTCTACGAAGTGGTCGATGGTCTGCTGGTCGTCGCCCCCCAGGATTTGCTCCAGGTACTGCTCGCTCATATGCCCGTTGCGCTCGATGTACTGCACGATGAGGTTGATCTTTTCGCGGGCATCCACAATCTGCTCGGGTGCTCCACTGAGTTTCACCTGGGTGCCGCGGCTGAGGATCTTAAGGAGGGGAAATCTCTTTTTGAGGATGTCCAGTTTTCCGTTGTTCACGCCAAAGAATTCAATGGGGTTGACGGTGTCGAGGTTGATGATGGTCTCTGTCAATATGATAGGGATTTGCTATGGTTGTTCCGGGTACAAAAGGTACCGGTTGATTCCTATCAAATTTAATCGAAGCCTGCTAAATAAGGCTGATTTTATTTATGCACATGTTGTTAAAATTCTTTGCCGGTATGCTGTTTTCATATGCATATAAAAAGGCCCCGCTTTTCTGCGGGACCTTTTTATGCTGCACGCTTTGAGGTACGGAGATTACTGTATCGTGATTTCCTTGCTGCCGTTTCCTGCTTCGGCTTTCTTTGGCAATGCAACCACCAGGATGCCGTTTTCATACTGGGCCTGTATTTCCTGTGTATCAATCTTGTCATCGATGGTGAAGCTGCGCCGGAATGAACGGAACCGGTATTCGCTGAGCAGGGCCT
>JBIIDU010000086.1:0-9124 GCA_044238165.1 Ferruginibacter sp.
TAAGGGACCGTTATGAAACCTATATCGACACGGCGAACATGCTTCCCATAAAATTCATGCGCAATACAAATGAGGGAGGATATAAAATCTACAACAATGTGACTTTTAACCATAAGGCGGGTACGGCCACTTCCACAAACGGAGTGTTCAAAACCCCCGACTGCATCCAGGACGTGATGAGCGCCATGTACTATGCCCGGAACATTGATTTCGACAGATACAAACCCGGAGACAAGATTCCCTTCGACATGTTTCTCGACGATGAAGTCTATCACCTCTACATCCGCTACCTCGGGAAGGAGAAAATCAAAACTCAGTACGGCAGGTTCCGTGCCATCAAATTCAAACCGCTGCTCGTGAAAGGTACCATGTTCGAAGGGGGTGAGAAGATGATCGCCTGGGTATCGGACGACCCGAACCACCTGATTTTAAGGGTGGAAAGCCCCATCACTGTTGGATCGGTGAAGGTCGACATGTACGGCTACAAAAATCTGCGGCACCCGCTCAAATCACTGATCAGCCTGAGGTGAACATGGAACATCCCCTGAGGTGTTCAGTGAATGTCAGAGTTCAGACAGCAGAAAGCTTTCTTTTTTCCGTACGCCTTTCTCGGTATCTGAAACCGTACAACATTCTATCAACGGGTCATGCTCGAAATACAGGACCCAGTCATTTTTGGCTGCTTCCCGCAACAGTTGTTTTTTCTCCATGAGTGTTGTCAGCGGAAACATGTCGTAACCCATCACATAAGGCAGGGGAATATGCGCTGCGGAAGGCATGAGGTCGGCTAGGTAAACAATGTGCCGCCCCTTGTATTCAATAACAGGAAGCATCATGGCATCGGTATGCCCTCCGGCCAGAATGACCGAAAACCCGGGGATACCGGAAAATGGCTGCGGTTCGAACGCAGCATCCTTTTGCGCAAGAAAGGCTTCAGTCCGGCATTCCAAAAAACAAAGCCGGCCACTCTCCTCGATGGGAAGGATATTTTCTCGAAGAAAGCTGGCTTTTTCACGGTCGTTCGGATGCGTTGCCCAGTTCCAGTGGCGTTGGTTGCTCCAGTAAACTGCATTGGGGAAGGCAGGTATGAATCGGTCGCCCGAACGGAGGATGCTGCCTCCGCAATGGTCAAAGTGGAGGTGGGTGAGCAGCACATCCGTAATGTCATTCCGGTGAAATCCGTGAACTGCGAGAGATGCGTCGAGGGTGTCATTTCCATGAAGGTGATAATGGCTGAAAAATTTCGCATCCTGCTTGTTGCCGATTCCGGTATCGATCAGCAAAAGCTTGTCCCCCTCCTCTACCAGCAGGCATCGCATGGCCCAGGAACAGAGATTGTCCGCATCGGCAGGATTGAGCTTGTTCCAGATGGTTTTGGGTACCACACCGAACATGGCACCACCGTCGAGTTTGAAAAAACCGGTGTTGATGGTATATAGTTTCATTGCCGAAAATTTAGACTGTGGAAGCAGAAGCTGCCGGGACGCTTTTCCTGCAAATAGCGAGTCCCGCCAGACCGATTATGAAAAAAATCATCAGGGCAAGCACACTGTTGCGCTGCGACCCGGTAACCTCATTGATGATTCCGAAAGAAAAAAGACCCAGCACGATTGCCAGTTTTTCCGTGACATCGTAAAAGCTGAAAAAGGAAGCGGTGTCTTTTGTTTCAGGCATCAGTTTGCTGTAGGTGCTCCGGCTGAGACTTTGCACACCGCCCATCACAAAGCCCACACAGGTGCCCAGCACATAAAACTGTACAATGCCTCCTTTTGGCACAAAATAGCCGGCAATACAAATCAGTATCCAGCAGGCAACCACGACCATAAGCGCAGGAATGTTGCCAATAGCGCGGGAAAGCCGTGAAATCAGAAAAGCGCCCGGAATGGCTACGAGCTGAATAAGCAGAATGGCCACAATCAGGTTGCTGGTAGGAATGCCGAGTTCGCTTTTACCGTATAGCGTGGCTGCCAGCATGACGGTTTGCACCCCCATATTGTAAAAGAAGAAAGCCCCCAGGAATTTTTTCAGGCCGGGTAGTGCTTTCAACTGGTGCCATACTTTCACCAGCTCCCGGTAGCCCTCTGTGAGCCAACCGGATCCATTGGTGCTGAGCGCCCGCGCAGGAGCTGCAGAAGGCAGGCGGCTCACGGCATACCACCCGAACAAAAACCACCACAATCCGGTCAGCAGAAAGGAAAACTCATATTGGATGATGCTGTCTTCGGTTCCCCCGATCAGGTCGGGCCTGAATATGAACACAAAGCAGATGCACTGCAGGATTACGCTGCCTATATACCCCATCGCGAAGCCACGGGCGCTGACCCGGTCGCGGTCTTCGGGCGCTGCGATTTCGGGCAGGTAGGAATTGCTGAATACATAACTGCTCCAGAAACAGAAACAGGCCAGCATCATGAATCCTACGCCCGGAACCACGGTAGACGCTCCGGTGAAAAACCAGAGACAGGCGCAGGAGATGCTTCCCAGCGTCAGGAAAAAACCAAGGAACTTCTTTTTATTTCCCCGGCTATCGGCTATCGAAGTGAGCAGCGGCATCACAAGCGCAACGGCCAGCAGGGCTACTGCCAGCGCATACTGATAAAGTGATGTATTGACAAAACTTCGTCCGAGGAAAAGTACTCGGTCATTTCCTGTTTCCGGATTGCCATCACCGGTGACGCTTTCGAAATAAGCCGGAAAAATGGTAGAGGTGATGACCAGGTTATAAACGGAATTGGCCCAGTCGTACATGGCCCATCCGTTGATGGTTTTTTTATCGGCGGTTTGCATGATTTTCTCCTGGATCCGGATTAGGATCCGCAGATGAAAATAAGGAAATTAATGGACCGATTGAACCGTGAAAAAATTAGTATTTGAACACAAAATATGTGTCAACAGCCACATCATTGCTTCCAGCGACTGAAGTCGAGCCGGATGACACGACCCAGTACCGTGGACAGCCATAGCAGCAGCACAGGAACAATGGTGGTCAGCATTCGGGTTTCAGCCGAACCCGGCACACTTCCTCCCAGATAAATGAGTGCAAACAAGAGTAAAAAGCGTATGACAAAGGGTATTCTCCGCCAGTTGATCAACGTTGGGTAAACAGCCAGCAACATCAGCAGCAAGAGGGTGCCGCTCATGGGCAGACGGGCAAGGGTCGAGGGCTTTTGCGGCATGTACGAATATGGGAAGTTGAAAAAAATTCTTCCCAGGTTACTGAAACAGTTCCGGATGAACTTTACCGGATGATTACGGATATTTTCCATGGCCTTATGCGAATAGGCATCGTCGCGGGCCACCCCGGTATATTGGTCGAAGATGTCATAATCGGCCTTGTGGCGGCGGTTGATGGAGTCCATGTAAGAAGACACATAAACCGTCCTGTTGATCAGATTCAATTCGCCGCCCATTGCCTTTTTACGATCGGTATTCGTCAGGGATAGCACTTTCTCATCCCGGGTATCTGTAGGGCCGGGTATGTAACTCCCGTATTCATCCACATAGGGTGTCGACATGGGATAAATATTGAGCCCTGCAGAAGTACCCCAGTAAAAGTAACGTCCGCTCAATGAAAGTGTGTAATTCAGATAAGGCAGCAAGCACAAAAACGCGAATGATAAAACCTGAACTGAGCGCCGGTAAGAAACAGCATGGCGGTTGCACATCCATAATACCAACAAAGCCGCCAGCATAACCAGCAGCACATAACCAAAAATCAACTTCGTCAGGATAAGAAAGGAAAGAGCTAGGCCTGAAAGAAAAATATTCCGGCGTATCCCTGAGGCGGATTCAGAATCAAAAACCCTGCTCACCAGAAATAAGAAGGCTGTTGTCAGAAAAATGGCGAGCGACTCTGAATACAACAACCCGATATAATCAACCGAATTGTAATAAAACGCCCAGAAAAACGAAGCAATCAGGGTGATCTTGGTTGAAACGAATCGGCGGAGTGTGGCATAAAGCAGCACAAGGGAAAAATACAAAAGTACCCCGTTCATCAACCGCATAACCAGCAGGGGAGCATCGATCAAATAAAAAGGCAACAGGAACAGGGGATAACCCGGCCCCACCTCTAAATCAACATTGGGGGGCGGGGGCGAAAAGAAACCCTGTGAGAGGTTTCGGACATAACTCATGTGGCGGACTTCATCTCCGTGTAACGCAGGACTACTTGTATACACGATGAAAACCGTATACATCAACAGAAAAGGAAGGAAGATTAGCCAGGGACGTTCAAAGAGCCTGCTGCTTTTCATATTGCGCGTATTTTGCTTCTATATACCTAAGAAAAATGTTGCTTATGCCTTTTTTGATTCCGACTGCTGTACCCGAAGGGATGAACCCAGATGGAACATCTCTTCAAAATAACGCTTGTTCTGCAGGGAGAGGAATCCAAGACCGAGAAACTGAATGGCTGCCAGAAAAGTGATTCCCCCTACCAGAAAAGACTGCGGATTCTTTTTGAACTGGTCCGAGAGACTCTGGGAAAAGGGATAGTCCACCTTGGGAACCTGTCGGTAAAGTTCGCCAAGGCCCGAAAGGGTGTCATACAGCAGCCATATCAGCTGGTACAGCGACAGGCAGAGAAGTATGGCACCGATTCCCATGAAGAAAATATAGGGTCGGAAAATAAATCCCGACATCAGCCCGGAGAAAAAACTGCGGAGCACCCGAAGGCTGGAAGTGCGCTTTCCCTTGAACTTGTTCTGCTCGGTCCAGTCAAGATGGGCGGGAATCTCAATCATCCGTGCGCGCAGGATCATCGACTTGTAAATGATTTCCGGCATCATCTCATAATCGCGGGTTTTCAGGTTAACGGAAAGTATATAATCTTTCCTGTAGGCCCGTACCATTCCGGTGAACGTATAGTATTTGTCTTGTGCGGCAAAGCTCATGAACCGGTTCACCCATTTGCTCATGACCCGCCTCTGGAAGGGCACAGCGGTGACTTTTCCACCCTTCATATAGGGCGAAGCGATTACAATGTCGGCAGCGTTGGCTACCAGCGTGTCCACCATCTGTTCCACATATTCCACGGAATAACTCAAATCGACATCCAGCACCACAATCACTTCCCCCGCCGAATTGCGGAAACCGGTTTGCAACGCCATGCCCAGGTTGAGGTTCACCGGATGGTGTATGATCCGGACTTCCGGCCGGCGCCGGGCATAATCATCGCCGATAGCACCCGTTTTATCCTTGCTGCCGTCGTTGACAATCAGGATTTCCCAATTGTACTTATGGCTCTTGCTTTCCAGATAGCGGATCACCACATCCAGATTTCCGGGAAGAATGGCCTCCTCGTTGTAACAGGGAAGGATGATACTTACGAATGTTTTGCTGTTTGATTCCATCAATAAAGACCTTTTTACTTTGTTTTTGTTGAAATTAAAAGTATCAAATCTGCCTGAACATGTACCATTTCAGGTCAAGCGGCGGATAGCAGATCGTATACTTTCCAAAACACCATTTTAAAACTTTTAGTATATGCTTCTTAATAAAAATATCTGGCAAACTCTCATCCAGTAGAGAAAGTGCATGCCGCACATTTATTCTTTTGCCCTTCTTGCCTTTCTCAACGAGTGTGAACCCATGTTGACGCATGAAAACGGCGAGCGTATCATCAGAAAACCAGTTCAACACAGTGGGCGGGCTCAATTCATGCCAGTGATTTCCCATCAGCCGGGCATAAACACTTTTCATATTCCATGACTCGACCAATACCAATCCGTCCTTTTTGAGCATAATTGAAATCTTTTCAAAAGCGGCATCAATATCATAAAAATGTCCAATCACCTGAATCAGGCTAATCACATCATACTTTTTCCCGGAGTCAAAAGACTCCAGGGAGCCGGTGGTGATGTCCATTCCAAATTCCCGCCTTCCAAAGCTGGCCATGGAATTGTTCGGCTCCACACCATGCGTATTCCACCCCATCTCGCTGAAACCCTTCATGATGAAGCCTGCGGCACATCCCACATCCAGGAGACTTCCAGGGGGCATGTGCCTTGCAAGCAGGCCAGCATATTTCTTTCCCTGCAGAACAAGATTGTCCCTGCCATCGAGATAATTCGGATAACCCTGCTTTCCGGAGAAAAAATAATCATCCCCATAAACAGTTTCCACATGATTTTCAGAATCAGACAGATCCAGGAAAGCAAGGCCGCAAGAAGCACACCGCATAAGGTTGTAATCGTTCTTCCTTCTCCAGATTTCGTGCTTCTCTGTACAATTTTTCCTATCCGCACATTTCTTCTCCATAAAAGTAATTTTCAAAAATAATCCAGCTTGCTGTAGCTGGCTGATTCATTTCAGCATTCAGTATTCGTTCAATAAGAAACCCTTAAGCCAATCATACATTTAGCTAAATCCGAACAATGGGTTCGTCTCTTTTTTGCTTTTTCATCAACCAGGGAAAAAGAGATGCGATCAATAAAAAGCAACACAAAAAAAGCGACAGCTTACAGGCCAGAAATGCCGCGCCGACAACTAAAGAAATGACCTGCACCTTGGTTCCTGTAAATTGTTCCTCTTTCAGAAGCATAAAAAAAACAAAGAGCAGCATCACTCCGTAATAATTCAGTGTTCCGGGGTAAATCAGCAAAGCAACCAGCAACACAACCGGCCAGTGCCACTCAGTCAGATATTTCCGGTTGAGCCGATACAATATGAAAAGCGTCAGGAGCAGGATGCAGGACACGAGCAATGTATACATGAAAGGGCTTTCGAGTGTAATCAGTTTCCACCGGAGCATCACGGCGTGGAGCGATTGGTTGATCGGCTCCTGAAATACCCAGGCCGGAAGCCTTTTGGAAGGGTTGTCGAATAGGTAACTGAGAAAGATTCCCTTTCCCCAGATTCCCAGGGTGATAAGGCCATAAGCCAATCCCGTTGCCGCAGCGTAAAGCAGTGCCTTCCATTGCTTCCGGAAAAGAAAAACAAGTCCGAAAAAAGCCATATAGGGTTTTACCAGAAATCCCAGCGCCAGAAATACGCCTCCAACCGGACGATCTTCGTAGCGCTTCATCAAAAGCAATAGATATAGCGTGATGAAATTCGTCTGTAGAAACTGGACGGTATCTCGGGAAGCGCCCAACAGCAGTACAAGGGTGGCAACCAGTATCCATGCCTTCGGCCCCTGCCCCGGAAACCAGATTCGGATTATCTGATGGATGCAGAGCGGTATGAAAAGCCAGGTGAATGCCATCCAGGCTTTTTCGGCAACCGGATACGTCATTGCACCAAAAGGCGCATACAACAACATGGAAGACGGAGGATACATGGCGCCCGTTTGCACGATTTCCTCCGTAAACTCACGGTAATCGAGCGGCGGCAGATCCGACAGGCCCGAAAAAACCTTGCCCAGTTGTTCCGGATTGTAAACATCATAACCCAATACAGCAGCCTTGCCGTATAAATAAAATGCCGAAAAATCAAAAACCATGGGATGCGCCATCCTGTCCAGCAGTTTCGCAATAAAGAAAACGAGGACAACAGACAAGATAACCCGGGAGAGAAGGGAATACAGTTTTGCGGAAGAGCCGCCCTCTGTGCGCTGTTGATAAAAACAAAAACAGGCTGTCGTGGCAATTGCGGCAGCGGTGAAAGGGTGCTGCCAGATTGTTCGTATCCATTCGGTCCAATTCATCAAAATAATTTCAATTTTATAGGATTTGCCCGTTCAGGAAGCCAACCATATCAGGAACCCTACCAGAATGAAAATCACATAACTGCTTTTATCCTTGAATGCATAAATGATCGGATCATCGGTCATGTTGCCACGGTTGGTAACCACCCAGATCCTGCAGATCCAGAACAGGAAAAGCAGGCAGATACCCCACATGAACTTAGGATGGGTATAGAGTCGAAGTATTTCAGGGCTGTTGATATATAGCGAGAAAACCACCACCGAAACAAAACCGCTCACAATACCCATAGATCGCAGCAGGGGCAAATCGTCACTCAGGTACTCTCTTCCGCGTTCGTGCAGGCCCGAGGGACCATCGACCTTCATCAGCTCCGAAAAACGTTTCACAAAAGCAAGGTTGAGGAAAAGGAAGGTGGAAAAGGCAATAAGCCAGAAAGAAATAGGAATGTCTGTTGCCACACCACCGCCAACAACACGGGTTGAATACAGCAGGGCAAGTACGAACACATCCAGCAGCACCAGACGCTTCAGCACTACGGAGTACATAAGCGACAAGATAAAATATACAAACAATAAAACCAGAAAATGCCAGTGAAGCAGGCTGCCTGCCAACACACCGCACAGCAGTAAAAGCAAGACCAGCAAGGTACCGGCCACGAGCGAAAGGTTGCCCGATGCAAAGGGCCTTTTG
Organism: Ferruginibacter sp.; assembly: GCA_044238165.1. Classification (GTDB taxonomy): domain Bacteria; phylum Bacteroidota; class Bacteroidia; order Chitinophagales; family Chitinophagaceae; genus Ferruginibacter. Next base: position 8,340 of record JBIIDU010000086.1, read on the forward strand.
CATTTGCGGGGATGGATCCTGTCGGATTTCAGGTCAAAAAGGTCGTTGATGACATAACCTGCAGATGCCGTGAAACTGAATGCCAGAAAAGCAAGAAAGGCCTTACCGATTGAATTACCGGTACTCAGGGAATGGGAAGTGATTACCGGAACAAATACGAGCAGGTTTTTCACCCACTGATAGGCGCGAATGGCCTTGACGGAGGAAACCAGAAAATGTGGACGATCGGCAGGCCAGTAATTCTTCAGCCGTGCAACCTTAGCGGTTCTCTGTTCGAGCCAGCGCGATCCGTTGACCAGATAAGCACAGCGCGCTCCGGCAAAAACCGGCAGGTCGGCGGAGGAATTGCCCACATAATCGTATCCCTGTGCGCCAAACTTTTCCGTTAGCATGGCCTGCTTCTTGCTTCCTTTGAGATTGACCGCATCGGTTCCGTATACCTCATCGAAAAGCGGATGCACGGCGGCCACCGACCGGGCGGCGGACAATGGAGATGCGGTGGCCAGCACCAGCCGGCGGCCCGATTGCTTTTGTTCGCGCAGAAACTGCAGCAGCGACTGGTTGAAAGGAAGTGTTTGATAGGGAAAGTCGATTCGGGAGAAAATTTTATTTTTAAGCGTGACCTTTCCTTGAAGCAGCCAGACCAGACAGTTCAAAATACGGAGCGGGTTCTTACGGATATACGCCACAAAACCCTCCATCAACAGATCGGTGTTGATGAGGGTTCCGTCCATATCCACCACAAGTGGAATCTGCTGGTCAGTTTCCTCGGTCATAGCATTTGT
>JBIIDU010000088.1:0-9120 GCA_044238165.1 Ferruginibacter sp.
GGTAAGGTGAAAGAGCCTGATATCAGGATGATGAACCGCGTATTTATCATAGAGCATCTTGCTCCAGTAATGACTGAATGCGTTGTGCACTTCATCGGCACCGAATTTTCTATTGAAGCCCAGCGCGGAAAGATTATGCCGGATACCCTGAGGATGTTTTTCGGGCTCAGCAAGGTCGGTCCACCATCCGGCGGTTCCGTTTGCAATCTGCTTCTTATAATGGATGTTCCAGATCCAGTCGCCCGCGTCTTTCCTGAATATGTCCAGTATCCCTCCCTTTCCGAAATAGAAGTCCTGCAAAGTGAACGGATTTCCGGCAGAATCGGTTGCCAGATAGCGCTTGGCCTCCTCATAGTTGCGCGTGCCCTTCAAGAAAAAGGGTTCTGTGATCAGTATTGGCCGGATGGATGATTGCCTGAGCTGCTGCAGCATTTTCTGCGGATTGGGCCATTGGATTCTGTTTTCCCAGTTTAGATTTCCCAGCGTTCCTTTGATGCTGTCGCCAAACCAGAACAGGTCGAATACAATGGCATCTACGGGAATATGCTGTTCCGCCATTTTTTGCGCTATCGTGTTCATTTGTTTTTCACCCGTATATCCGAAACGGCTCATAAAGTTTCCCAGAGCCCAGCGGGGCGGCATAGGCTGTTTTCCTGTGAGCAGGGAAAAATTGCTGATCAGTTCCCTGTAGTCTTTTCCAAAAATCACGAATACGTTGAGCTCGCCACCGGAGAAACCAGCATCAAAATAATCGGGCAGGGTTTTGCCGATATCTGCATAACCCTTCGAGGCATTGTCAAAAAACAAAGCGTATCCTTCAGATGAAAGGAAAAAGGGAACGGAGAAATTCAGGTTGTCGGCACCGTCCTCATAGCCGTACCAGGGATTGTTGTAAAGGGAGAAAGAATAGCCCCTCCTATCAAGCGGCAGGGCTCTAGAGCCTCCACCAAATATTTTCTCCCCCGGGCTTAGTTTGAAACGGAAGCCACGAAATTCCTTTTCATCATTTACAGGAAAAATTTTCAGCATGCGCGAAATACCTGTAAGGGTCACTCCCCCACCTTCTTCAGCTATCAGTCGTGCATTCAAATTTTGTGAAACCGGCTTCAGAATGACCGCGTCGGTGATATTCTCATTCCGGACATATCCATCGGGCCGGCAGGTGATTTTTAAAATTTTGTTTCCGTATGCGGTTAGGGACCATCGGTTGCCTTGGTGATTCAATGTTCGCTGTGCTTCTGAATGCGGGCACAAAAGGCATAATAAGGCGGCAAGCAGGATTCGGTTCATTCAGGCGGTTTTAAATCTGAAATTCCAAAATTAACCCGATTTGCCATCCAAATACGTGGCTGCTTGCCGGGTTGTGCGGAGAAGTGCGGAAAAAGAACAACAGAAGGAACAACTCGGTCAGCGGACTTTCTGTTCCTCCAGAAGGTCCATTGTTTTTACGAGCAGAGTGCCCTGGACATATTGCTCGTTGTGTTGTGTGGCGTCCAGCCCTTCGTCTTCTTCTTTTTCACTGACACGGATAGGCAGCAGCGAGTTGATGAAGCGGAAGATCAGCAGGGATACGGTGAAGCTGTAAACAGCTACAATGGCCATCGCCTTGCATTGCGTCCAGAAGAAGGCAGGGTTTCCGTATGCCAGGCCCTGAGGTCCAGAAGCTATTCCATGCACCAGCTTGTTGGCGAATATACCGGTAAGCAGCATGCCGGTCATTCCTCCTAATCCGTGGCAGGGAAATACGTCCAGGGTGTCGTCGAGCGTGGACTTCTGCTTGATGGAAACAGCGATGTTGGATACGATGGATCCGATTACGCCGATGACAATGCTTTGGGGCAGTCCTACAAATCCCGATGCCGGAGTGATGGATACAAGTCCCACCACAGCACCGATGCAGAAACCGACTACTGAAGGCTTTTTCCCTTTCATCACATCAAAAAACATCCAGGCCAGCCCCCCCGCTGCGGCAGCGGTATTGGTGGTGCCGAAAGCGGTCACTGCAAGCATGTTCATGCCGGATGCCGAACCCGCGTTGAAGCCGAACCAACCAAACCAGAGTAATCCGGTGCCGATAAGCACATAGGGAACGTTGGCAGGCGGAATTTCCTGGTTGCTACGATGAACCTTTCTGCGTTTGAGCACCAATGCACCTGCCAATGCCGCACAACCGGCGGTGATGTGAACGACGGTGCCACCTGCAAAATCCCATGCGCCCATCTTCGAGAGATACCCCTCGGGATGCCAGCTCCAGTGCGCAACTGGGGCATAAACCAGCAAACTGAATAATACGATGAATAGGATGTAGGCGGTAAATTTTATCCGTTCGGCCACAGCCCCTACCACCAGGCCGGGTGTGATTACAGCAAACATCAACTGAAACAGGGCAAATTCCAGCAGTGGAATGGAGCCCGCCAAAGGCCATGGCGCGCCGGACCTTACCCCGCTGAAAAATGGATAGGTCCATGGATTGCCGATGAATCCCCCGATTGATTCCCCAAAACTCAGGCTGAATCCGATAACAATCCATAAAACGCCAACCACTCCGGCGGCCACCACACTTTTGATCATCGTGGAAATGACATTCTTACGGTTTACCATGCCTCCGTAAAAGAAGGCAAGCCCCGGGGTCATCAAAAAGACCAATGCAGTGGACACCAATACCCAAACCATGTCGGCCTTGTCATAGTCTGAAGTTTTGCCAAATGAGGAGCCCTCTTTGTCGGGCGATATGAATACAGCAAAAAGGGAAATCAGAATGAGGAAAAGAAAGGGCAAAAAGGATTTCAACTTCTTAATAGTCATATTAAATATATTACAATTTATATTTTATGGCTAAAAATAAGAATTATAAATTCAAAATGAAGGAAAACAATCGTATTGTTATATTTTTAATGCATTCAATTTATACTCAAAAAACAATGTTGGCAAAGATTTTAAGCCCTTTAAACACTCATTTAATGAATTCATGGCAATAAACAAATAATCACATTTAATAAGATGGCATTTGATTGATTTCCGGTTCAGTTCTGGCGGCTTTTTTCGCGTGGCCTTCTATATAGTCGATCAATAACCTCTGAAAGCGCAATTCCTCATTGAAGAGGAAAGCATGTTCTACCGGCAGAACATAAATAGGCTGGATCTGCAGGTCTTGTTCGAATTTTTGCAGCCGCATGCCGTCTTTCTCTGTTGTTAGCATGATTTTTTCTATAGAACGCAAGCGGGAAAAACTCTTGTGGATCTCTTCCAGATCGTCGCTGTCGAATATATGGTGGTCTCGGAAGGTAAGCATATCGAAAGACTTCACTTTTTCGGTAAGGTACTGCTTCAGCGGCCTGGGATTGGATATGCCGGTTACCAGCAGCAATTCCGTCTGCTCGCCCAGAGGCTTCTTGTTGCCTGAAAAAAGATGATAGGGTTGTCCGTAAACAAGGCAGGTGAAGAACACATGTTGATGGGGTGAAATTTTTAGCTCACGGGTGACCGATGCTTTTTTCTCTTCGGAAAGGTCTGAAGGGCATTTTGTGACGATGATGATATCCGCTCTTTTGGCCTGAGTTACGCTGTCACGCAGATCTCCGCCGGGCAGTAGGAAATCGCGTGTATACAAATTCCGGTATTCGGTAAGCAAGATGTTGAAACCCGCATTTACCTGCCTGTGCTGGAAGGCATCATCCAGAATGATTACTTCGGTGTCGGGCCGCTCCTGCAACAGTTGCGGAATGGCGAGCAGGCGCTCCTCTCCCACGGCTACTGTTACACCGGGAAATTTCAGGTGAAACTGCATCGGTTCGTCACCGATGTCCAACGCAGTCGTATCGGTTGTGGCAATGCCGAAACCCCGGGTTTTCCGCTTATAACCCCTGCTGAGCGTAGCAATCTGATAATTGTCGTCGAGAAAACGGAGCAGGTACTCCACCATGGGTGTCTTTCCGGTGCCCCCCATGGCCAGGTTTCCCACACAAATGACCGGAAAATTGAAACGTGTTGATTGTAAAAACCCCTTGTCATACATCCAGTTGCGGATTGCGATTACCAAACCGTAAATAAGCGAAAAAGGAATCAGCAGATATCGGAAACTACGCAGCAATTTTTTATTTAAAAGTAGTGAACTGAATTTAAATGGTTTCGTAAAATACGAACATCCTTCCTGAATCAGGTTCCGGAGAATTTACCTTGCGCAACTTTCATTTTTATCGGCGGGCATGATGAACAATGAAAACACGGTGGTGCCATAATTCCGCTCGGTACGGAAGAAGGGGCTTGCCTTGAAATCGTTGGCAGGAGTATGTTCCAGGATGAACCAGCCGCCTGGTAAAAGCAGGCCTTTGGCAAAAATGAGCGGGGGCAGTTCTTCGATACGGGTCAGCGAATAGGGAGGCCCCGCAAAAATCAGTGAATATTTTGCGGCTGCTTGTTCGATGAATGTGAAGACATCCGATTTCAACACCTGTAATTGCTGAAAGCCCAGCAGTTCAGCCGTTTTTTTGATGAAGGAATGCATAGCAGGATCCTTTTCGATAATGCTTGCCTTTTTCACCCCTCTGCTCATCAGTTCGAAACTGATACAACCGGTTCCGCCAAACAAATCGAGCGTTTCCAGGGTATTCAGGTCCAGATTGTTTTCCAGGATATTGAAAAGGCCTTCCTTGGCTATATCCGTTGTAGGACGGGTATGCGGCATGGAAACGGGTGGTTTTATTTTCCGGCCTCCGTGTATGCCGCCTATGATCCGCATGCTGCAATTGCGAATAGGTTGCTGAAATAGTGACTGGGATAAGCGTCCAGCCCTTTGGGATAGGTGAAATTCTCCGGCAGCCCGGAGAATTTCATTTGCGGAAAATACTTGAAGAGCTCCTGATAAAGAGCCGAATCCTCATCAATCATTCCGTTCAATTCGAGCCATACCTCAAAGGGTTGCAGCCCGAAACTGTTGCAGAGTTGCAGCAGATAGTAAACGGTATCGAGCGGGGCTTTGAACGTAAAGGTCTGTATGATCTGAAGCAGCCCCTCCTTCACCAGCATGGCGGTGAAGTGGTTGTTGCTGAACACACAGTAAAAAAGATTGCCGTCGGTTGGGGCGATTTCGGGGAGCAGTGAATACAGGTGAACGGACCTGTCGGCCTTGAAGAGGTAGGATACCGTAGCCTCGATTCTTTTGTTGACCCCGTAAATATTGTAAACGTCCAAAGTGGTGAGGTGGTCTTCCCGGACTGAGATTTCGGAAGTATCGCCGTGCAGCAGTTCAATGAAGGGTTTGTCGGATGACGGATGTTTGAACTCCGACGGAACAAATGTGGTGACCGGATTGCTGTAGACAATGGTGATCCGGCTGAACAACTTGTTGAAGACAGGATGTTCAATGGCCATTTCCGTGAGCAGTGAGCAGGCTTTTTCCTGATTCGGATCGTCCTTGATGAAATAGATTGCCAGCGCGATGCAGTGGTTGTTCTGGTCGATTACCAGATATCCGATGTGGCTCGTTCCAATTTCTATCGTAAGGCGGGCATCCGGCGACGAGGCATTGTCATCGTCCAGTATGTAAAACGTGGCAGTCAATACGCTATTGGTTTACAGGCAAAATAAGGATATTTTTACAAACTTATGGAAAGTGGCACGTTCGTTAAGGATTTGAAGGTGCAGGTCACCAACCGACAGATTCTTTCCATCGCAGTTCCGATATCGCTGGCCATACTGGTTCCTCAAATAAACCTGCTTACAAACAGCATTTTTCTGGGGAATCTCAGCACCGTTGCACTTGGCAATGCCGGTATCACCGGTGTGTTTTATCTGATATTCGCGGCAGCCGGTCACGGGTTTAATAATTCGGTGCAGTCGGTATTGTCCGGTTTCGCCGGAGCGGATCAGTCACACCGTTTCAAGACAGTGCTTACACAGGGCATCCGCATTTGCCTGATTTTCGCTGCCTTTGGGATTTTGTTCACCTGGGTCGCCGCACCCGCCATTTTCCAGCAAGTTGCCGACCCGGCCAATTATGCGGAGGAAACGGGCTTTCTTCGGATCCGGATACTTGGACTTCCCTTTTTATACCTGTTTCAGATGGGCAACGCCTTCCTTGTCGCATCGCTGAACAGCAGGCTGCTTATCATTGGGTTTTTCGTGGAAGCGCTTGTAAATGTTCTTTTCGACTATCTGCTCATATTCGGTCATGGCGGATTCCAAGCACACGGTTTCAAGGGTGCAGCCTGGGCGTCCGTGATAGCAGAGATTTCCGGCTGCCTGACAGTCTTTATCGTCCTCATCGTCACCGGACTTAAGAAGGAATACGTATTACTGAGCGATTTCGGCTTCGACCGGAAAATCAGCAACCAGATACTGGGTGTGGCCATACCGCTGGTGCTTCAATTTATTGTCAGCGTGGCCACCTGGCTCGTCTTCTTTTTTCTTATCGAGTCGCTCAACGATCCTGCTGCCAAGGCTATCAGCAACACCATGCGCAATATTTTCGGACTGGCGGGAGTATTTGTCTGGGCATTTTCAGGAACAAGCAATACAATGGTCAGCAATCTCATCGGTCAAGGGAAACAGGATCTTGTTCTGAATGCGCTCAAACGTATAACCCTTTGGAGCTTTTCACTCTGCGCCATCATGTGCCTGCTAGTGAACAGTATTCCCGTTTACTTTTTCGGCCTGTTCGGTCAAGGTCCAGAATTCGTAAGCATCGGCGTGCCTGTACTCCGCTCGGTTTCCGCAGGCCTGCTGGTCATGAGTGTCGGCAATATCTGGCTCAACGGAATAACCGGTACAGGTAAAACGAAAATCAACCTGGTGATTGAAATCGTGGCAATCATCCTTTACCTCCTCTACACGGTGTATGTGGTGAAAATCAATTACCGATCGCTTGCCATGGCCTGGACCAACGAATTAGTTTACTGGGCATCTATTTTGATAGTTTCAGTCGTGTATATGCACAGCCGGCGCTGGAGAACTGATAAATAGCCGATTTTGTCAGATTCCAGCCGATTTTTTATAACGTGCATCCCAGTCTTTTCCCTTAAAAATGAAAAAACCGCACAGTCCGTGCGGTTTTGGTAACGTTAAAGGTATAGCAGGATCAGATATCGGTAGCTTCCCCGTATGCGACCGCAGTGGCTTCCTTCAGCGCTTCACTCATAGTAGGATGGGGATGTACCGCGTTCAGAATTTCGTGGGCAGTGGTTTCGAGCTTGCGTGCGGTTACCGCCTCGGCAATCATTTCGGTCACATTCATGCCAATCATGTGACAACCGAGGAACTCACCGTATTTCGCATCATAAACCACTTTCACAAACCCTTCTGTGGCACCTGCAGCACTTGCTTTTCCGCTGGCGATAAAGGGGAACTTGCCCACTTTGATTTCGTAGCCTGCTTCTTTTGCCGCTTTCTCCGTATAACCCACTGAGGCAATTTCAGGACTGCAGTAGGTGCATCCGGGAATATTGTTGTAATCAATCGGGTCGGGATGATGGCCTGCGATATGTTCCGCGGCATTGATTCCTTCCTTTGCGGCTACGTGCGCCAGCGCCTGGCCTGGAGTACAGTCGCCGATGGCATAGATGCCGGGAACATTGGTTTGACCGAAGGCATTGACCGTTATCTTGCCCTTCTCGGTCTTTACGCCCAATGCTTCCAGTCCGATGTTTTCGATATTGGCTATTACGCCCACCGCGCTCAGCAAAACTTCAGCTTCCAGCATTATTTCTCCAGCTGGGGTTTTAACCCGTGCTTTCACGCCTGCTCCCGAAGTATCTACACTAAGTACCTCGCTGCCGGTCATGACCTGTATGCCTTGTTTCTTATACTGCTTTTCGAGTTCTTTGGAGATGTCCTCATCTTCCACCGGAACAATACGGGGCATGAATTCCACCAGGGTTACCTGGGTGCCCATGCTGTTGTAGAAATAAGCGAACTCACTGCCGATGGCGCCGCTGCCGCAAATGATCATGCTCTTTGGCTGATCGGGCAATACCATGGCTGAACGGTATCCGATGATTTTCTTGTTGTCGATAGGCATCGAAGGCAATTCCCTGGCTCGGCCACCGGTAGCGATGACGATGTTTTTCGCCTCTTCTATTTTTTTAGTGCCGTCTGTCGCAGTAATCTCCAGTTTACCGGGGGCAATCAATTTACCGAATCCCATGATTACGTCAATCTTGTTCTTTTTCATGAGAAACTGCACGCCTTTGCTCATCTTGTCGGCCACTCCCCTGCTCCGCTGGATCACAGCCGGAAAGTTGTGCTGGGGGTTCTGCAGGGTGATTCCGTAATCGGCCGCATGCTTGGCATACTCATACACTTGTGCACTTTTCAGCAGGGCCTTTGTGGGAATACATCCCCAATTCAGGCAAACACCCCCCAGGCTTTCTTTTTCGACTATCGCTACTTTTTTTCCAAGCTGGCTGGCACGGATGGCGGCCGGATACCCACCGGGGCCGCTGCCGAGAACAATGACATCGTAAGGCATAAGTTTTATTTATATGGTTGTTTGAATCACGGGCGAAGTTAATCCAAAGCGGTTAATATGCAAAGCCGGGAGAGGTTCGGTTCACCTGCCTTGTTTTTTCCTTTCCTCGGCAATTGTTTTGAGCGAGCGGATGCTCACATTGAGCTCGAAACCGATCAGCAAAACCAACGAGTTGATGTAAATCAGGGCCATCAGCATGATGATGGTTCCGATGGACCCATAAAGGGCGTTGTAACGCCCGAAATTGTTCACAAAATATGAGAAGCCGAGTGTAGCCAAAATGCTCAATGAAGTGGCCAGAATCGTTCCCGGAGATACCAGTTTCCATCGCTTGTGCACGGCCGGAGCATATTTGTAGATGAAGGCGATGCTCAGGAAAATGAGCCCGATGATGAAGATCCAGCGGATATAGAAAATGACCTCAATGACAACCGCACTTCTGATTCCGACCCATTTGAGTACGGCGCTCTGGGTGATGAGCATCAGCAAGCAACCGAGTACCAGCAGAAAAATCAGCGAAGTGAGCCGGATAGCAACCAGACGGTCGCCGAACATTCCTCTCCCTTTGGAAAACCCGATATAGTTTTTATTGAACGACTGCATCAGACCCATCATCGCATTCGAAGCGAAAAACAGCGCAAGCAAAAAACCGAAAG
>JBIIDU010000089.1:0-9081 GCA_044238165.1 Ferruginibacter sp.
AAGGGAAATTCTCGGACAACTTGTACGGTACAAGTGGTTGCTGATTTCCGGAGCAGTGCTCTTTGCGACTCTGGGCTTTTTCTATGCCCGAAAAACTCCGGCAAGCTTCACAGCCCGTGCCAGCATGTTTCCGCTGACCAATAACAGCGAAAATGCGCTGAGCGGATCGGCACTCAGCGGATTGCTGGGTCTCTCCGACCCCTCTAAAAGTTTCAGCGAAGAAGCAGGCTCGGTCAACATCATCGAACTGGCGCAGAGCCGTCATGTCCGGGAACAGGTAGCCGCCACGCGTCTTTCCGAAATGAACAACCGGCTTATTGCAGACCTGATAATTGCCGACCGAAACGAAAACCGTAAACTCTTCGAGCCCGCAATTATAGTTCCCGCGGACAGCGTCGGGAAAATATCTCTGGCGGCAGAACTCATGAAAGCGGCCATCACTGCAAAAATGAGCAAAAACGGTTTGTTCGAATTGTATTTCACGGCCCATAATGAGGGGCTGCTTTCGCCCGTATCGTTCGTCATGATTGACAGGATTTCCCGTTTTTACATCGAACTCAAAAGACAGAAGGCGCTGGCCGACTATAACTTCACCATCGGCAAGGTGGACTCGTTCGAGCAGATGGTGAATGTGGCCAGTCAGCGGGCCATCAGCCAGCAACGTACAACCCTGTTCGCTCCGCCCGACCTGATGGAATACCGTTTGCCGCAGGAAAACATCACCATGGAAAGGAACCGGGTAATGCGCCAGCGGGATGTGAGCGCCAATACCCGCGACGAAGCCCTGTGGCGTTTGCAGAAATCAACGCCCATCATTTCGCTGCTCGACAAACCGCTGCCGCCGTTCGACAAAAATAAACCCTCGTCATTCGCATTCCTGCTTGCCGGATTCATGGCAGGGCTGCTGTTGACGGCGCTGTTGCTTATTTCGGGTGTGATTTACCGTTATATCCGCTCCGAAACAGCCCTGCTGCTTGCCGGACCGAAGACCGCCGTATGACCCCAAAAAAAAGCGTCCGCTTTCGCAGGACGCTTCCTATGCCAGCCTTGGGAAGGGGCTTATTCCGTAATGATCATGGATGGGCTCTTCTTCCCGTTCATCAGTTCCACACTGCGCTCGATAAAACGGGTCAACTCGTTGCCCTTGAGCAGGTCTTGTGACAACAGGGCCAGATCGGCCAGGTTGCGTACCAACTTCTGCTGCTTTTCGGCATCCTTCTCCTTGAGAATGGAAGAAAAAATCGGATGGTTCCCGTTTACCGTAAGGGTGACCTCATCGGGCATGTTGGCGTAAAATGCCGCCATGCCGCCACCTGCTGCGGCCATATCTTTCATTCGGCGCATCATCTCGGGCCGGGTGGCCAGAACGGGAGCTGCGTCCGGAGACAAGCCCTTCACTTCCACAGTGGTTTGTACCGAACCCTTCTGTTCTTCAAACAGTTTTTTCAATTGCTCGGTATCATCCTTGCCCAGCACCGAATCGAGGTTTTCAGCCTTGTCAATCAGGTTTTCAGCGATATCCGCATCCACACGCACAAACTGAACATTCTCCCACTTCATCTCCATGGTATTGAGAAATGCGGCATCCACAAGGGTGTCCATTTTCACTACACGGTAACCCTGTTTCACTGCTGCCTGCACAAAAGCATCCTGCTGTTCGGGCTGCGTGGAATAAAGTACCACATGCTTGCCCTCCTTGTTCTTCTGCAGGGTTTCCGTAGCTATTTTATATTCCTCTAGGGTATGGAATACGGCCCTGGGTTTTTCCGCCTCTTCCAACGCGTCCGCTTTGCTGCCAATTTCCTCCATGATCAAAAACTTATTGGCCTTCTCCATAAACTTGTCGTCGGTCATCATGCCGTATTTCACAAAAAGCCCCAGACTCTCCCATTTCTCTTCGAAGGCATTGCGGTCGGTCCGGAAAATCTCATCCAGTTTGTCGGCCACTTTCTTGGTGATGTGGCTGTTGATCTTCCGAACATTGGGGTCACCCTGCAGGTAGCTGCGGCTTACATTGAGGGGAATGTCCGGACTGTCGATCACCCCCTGCAGCAGCATCAGGAATTCGGGAACGATATCCTTCACCTCGTCGGTGACGAATACCTGGTTGCAGTAAAGCTGGATCTTGTCTTTTTGTATTTCATACGACTGCTTGATTTTGGGGAAATAGAGGACCCCGGTCAGGTTGAACGGATAATCCACATTCAGATGGATCCAGAAAAGCGGTGCTTCATTGAACGGATAGAGCTCCTTGTAAAACTGCTGGTAATCCTCGTTGGTGAGGTCAGCCGGCTTGCGGGTCCAGGCCGGTGTGGTATTATTGATCTGCTTGTCCTCAAAAAAGATAGGTACAGGAAGGAAGCGGCAGAATTTTTCGAGCACCGATTTTATGCGATAAGCCTCCAGGAACTCCTTGCTTTCCTCGTTGAGGTGCAGGACAATGTCGGTACCTCGTTCGGCCTTCTCGGTTTCAGATAGCTGGAACTCGGGGCTGCCGTCACACTCCCACCGAACAGGCACAGATGCCTCCCGGAAGGAACGGGTGACCACTTCCACCTTGTCGCTCACCATGAAAGCAGAATAGAACCCAAGGCCGAAATGGCCGATAATGCTGTTCTCTGTCTGCCCTTTATATTTCTGGAGAAACTCCTCGGCACCGCTAAACGCCACCTGGTTGAGGTATTTGTCCACTTCATCGCCGGTCATACCGATGCCCTTGTCGGAAATGGTAAGCGTCTTCTTATCGGCGTCGATTTTCACGTGAATGGATATATCGCCCAGTTCGCCCTTGGCTTCTCCGAGTGAGGAAAGGGTTTTGAGCTTCTGCGTGGCATCTACCGCATTGCTGATCAGCTCACGGAGAAAAATGTCGTGTTCGCTGTACAAAAACTTCTTGATGATGGGAAAGATGTTTTCCGTTTGTACGCGGATATTTCCTTTTTGCATAATGAATGGTTTGCCTTACCGAATCAAATCGAATGCCACCATCCTCCGGTCTGCCAAGCTGACAACCTGCAGGAGAAATTAACGTCAGAACAACCTGTCCACAGGGGTATGAGACAAGCAAACACAAAAAAACCGGCGCTTTCGCACCGGTTTCCCTTTTTATCGGTTTCGCTTACTGCACATCGGCAGGATTGCGGATGGTAATCTGGTTGGTGGCGTTGAACTTGGATACGATGGCTGTGGCCGAAGCCCGCACACCCGTCGGGAAGGGGCTATTGGCAAATGTGGCCCCGGTAGCGCCGGTGCGCGTAAAATGGTCGATGGTACCCGTACCATCGCTGAACTTGGTGGTGCCGGACCAGTTGACGTTGGTTCCCGTGCCCGCAATGGTGACATTCAGTATTTTGACCAGGGTGGACTCCCAACCCGGCTGGTTGGCATTGACTTGTGCAACCGTTGCAACGCGCGGGTTAATGGTTTTGCCGGTACTGACCAGCGTGACGTTGGCCAGAGGCACATTGCTCACCTGCATGACTCCCGAAAAGCGCCCAAGGGTAGCCCCGGATATTACCACATCGATGGAATCGCCGGTATTGAAATTATGGGCAGGGGTGGCCGATGCAAATCGTACCACGATGCCCGAAAGTCCGTCGCCCTGCTGCACGATGATGTTCTGTGACTGAATATTGTTGGCCGTCTTATCGGAAATAACCACGCCGGTGATTTTTGTGCTGGCGGGAATGGTAGCGGTAGTGCCCGTAAGCAGGGCGCGGATAGCACTGATATCGGTCAGCGTACCGGTGCCACCACCTCCTCCTCCTCCTCCTCCACCACCCGAACCGCAGCGTGCTCCCCATAATTTAAGATCGGCAGTATCGCGGATGGTAAGTTGTTTGGTATTCCCAAAAACCGTGTAAAGGGCTACAATGTTCCCGTTGCCGTTGGGCACCCCGAAACCTGCAAAATTCGAGTAACCGCTGTTCCGCAAAACAATGGAAGCTCCCGAACAATTCTTGATGGTGAAGTTGACGGTTCCCGGCGGATTCTGGTTGGGCAAAGCGTAGGTCTTGGCAGTATCGGCTGCGGCAAATTCAAATCCATTGAGCTGGATCAGGGTATTTTGCAAGGTATCCTGCAGGTTGGTGGTGAGATCGCTTACGTTGACAACACGGGGAGTGACCGCATTATTGTAAGATCCCTTCACGATATAGGTATTGAAAAGCGAAGGTGCGATACCCAGCAAGGAAGGAGTGGTTCCCGTACCGTCGATTCCCCCACCGAGCTGGATCAGGCGGTTGTAATCGCCCAGATAAAGACCCTTGCACTTGATGAAAATCTCGCGGCCGATGGGATAGCTGGTGAAGAGGTTCGTTCCCTCCATCAGCACGGAAAGTCCTCCGGTGGCATCCTGTATCACGATGTTCTTATACAGGTTTCCGCTTTTGTCGTCGCCAGTGATCAACCCGCGGATGACGAGGTCGTCGTTGATCTGCTGCAGATTACCAGAGGCAGTCAGTAGGGCCTTCAGTTGCCGGATGGTGGTGTTGGCCGTAATGGACGGCGGCACATAGACCGGCGGCTGATCGAAGGTCTTCTTACAGGAAATGCCGGTTACCGCAAGGATGCAGCAGAGCAGCAACGGATTCAGATAATTTCTGCGCTTGATATTCATGATGGTTGTTTTGTGTACGTTGATGTTGGAATTCATTTATTAAAACCGCAGGCCTACGCTGGCGAAAAAAGTGAGGCCGAAGGCGTAAAACTTGCGGGGGGGAAACTTGTTGATGTTCTTATCCTCGTAATCAAACCGCAATTGTTCGAAGGCGGTGTTCACAATGCCGGTATTATTCAGCAGGTTGTTGATGCCCGCATTGAAGACCACGAACGTATTCCTCTTGATGGAAGGGAAGAGCCGGTTCGCCTTCCAGGAATAGCCCATGAACAGGTCCACGGTATATTGGGAGGGCAGCTGGGTCTGGTCGACGATGCCCTTGAACTGGCTGCTGTTGGGGTCAAGTCCGTCCACCGCATCGGATATGCGGCGCAGCGGATTGAATTCCATCCACATCTGGTTGAAATAGTTGACATTGACATTCAGGAACCAGAATTTGGGAGAGCGGTAATCGAACCCGAAGGTGTAGGCCTCCTGCGGTGTGGCCACCCGGAAGTTGTTGGAATAGATGGTGATGTCCTGTGCCAATACTTCAGCGGTGTTGTCTACGGTTACCGTCGCTTTCTGGCGGGTGTTGTAATAGTACCGGGCGATGTTTGCAGCGGCGTTGAAGCTCAGCCCCTTGTACAGCTTCACGTCCAGCCCCAATTCGGCCCCGAAATGCTGCCGGCCGATGTTGGTGATGGCGTAGTTCACAAAGTTGTTGAACTGCTCATCATAAAAGGTGAGCACATTCGACTGATTGGCGATATCGGTATAGAACCCGGTGGCCCTAGCCTTGATCTTGGGAGCGTTCAGCACATAGCCGGCCTCCACCATCCTGATCTTCTCGGAACGCAGGTCGGTCTGCACCACATCACGGGTACGGGGTGCGATGTAGGCGTTGTCGAAGAAGGGGGCACGGGTCATGTAGCTTCCGTTGGCAAAGAAATAATTACGCCCGTCGAGTTTGTAGGTAAGGCCTCCCTTGAACGAATAGTTGTAAAACTCTAGGGGCTTCGAAGGCCCGAAGGAATTGTCGGGGAACAGGCCTACACGCACATTGCCGGTGCGGTAATAGGTTGTGTAAGAATGCTCGGCGGAAAGGAAGAAATCGATCTTGCGGAACTTGAATACCGACTGGGCCCAGACGGCTGCTTTGTGCAGGTCAATATTGTAATTGTACCCGAACTTGTCGCCCACGCGGAGGATACGGTTGGGGGCATCGAGATTGTTCTGGTTGGCTGTGGGGTTGTTGGGGAAGAACCGCTCGGAGAACTGGTTGAGGTCGACGTAGAAATTGCCGCCCAGGAGGTCGTTGACGTCCTTGTAATACTGGTTCTTCTGGTACTGGTAGGAACCTCCGGCGGTGAAATCGATATTGTCGGCCAATGCGGCGTTCAACACCGTGTTGAAGTTGAAGCGGTTGGTATAGATGTTCCGGTTCTCGACAATATAACGCGAACGCTTACCCGAAACGTTGTTACCCGCCACCCCGTTGGCATCCTTGATCGTTTCGAAGCTGGCATAATTCACATTGTAGAGGCGGTCCCAGTCAATCTGCCTCAGATTCACATCGCTCTGGAAAGCGGCGATGGACTGCTGCTGTACGGCAGGGTCAAGGATGTAACTGGGCAGGTAGCGGTAATAATCGGGGCGCGGATCGGGCGCATTGTACCAGTCGAAGCCGGTGACAGCACGGTTGCCGAAAATATAGGATGCGGCAGTCACCAGCGACATCTTCTCATTGATCTTCCAGTCGTGCGTGAGCACAAAAACCGGCTGGGCCACTTTGGCCACGCTCACATTCCGCTTTTTGCCGTTCTGATATCCCCAGAAAGAGTTGTAAAAACTGGAACCACTCAAATCGTACATTTCCTGTATAGCCGAGCTCTGGCGGCCGTTTTCGGAGGGAGCGGCTAAGGCTACCAGGGAGAGCAAGTGGCGGCTGTTGATACGCTTGTCGATACCTACGAATGCGGACCATCCGTCGTAATAAGTTCCTTCCACAAAACCTTCTTTGGCCCAGCGGCGACTGCCTGAAAACGTGAACGCCCAGCCCTTGTTGTTGAGGCCTGTGGAATGGGTGAGCATGATGCGGTTGTCGTAGGTGCGGTTGGAAACAGAATAGTTGAAGCTGGTCTGTTTCCGCTGCTTGCTTGCCCGGGAGTCGTAATTGGTAACGCCTCCGATATCGCCAAAGGCGAAGGTGGTTGGCCGTAAACCCAGAACAGCTTCACGGTTGCGCATGACGTCGTTGAGGCCTCCCCATAATCCGAATGGAGTGAACCCGTTGTCGAGATTCTCCATGGGGGCACCATTCATATAGGTGCTGAAGGCATCGGCATCATAACCCCGGAAACGGAAACGGACAGCATTAAAATGGAAAGACGCTCCGCTGTAATAGGGATCGCGGCCCGCACCCAGCTGTGACGAAACATTTTGCGCGCTTCCATCCTGATTGTCGTTGTCATCGGCGGAAATGACCGGTATGTTGTCCAGAATTGCTTCCTTGGCATCTTCGATGATAATAGTGTCAGCTTTCAGCCGCTCGGTGGAATTTTTGGGGGTTACTGGTTGGGCTACCACCAATGCCGGGAACCCGGCTGCTATGAGGAATGGAAAGAGGGAACAAATAGATTTACGCACAGGCAGTGGTTTGGTTGAATAAGCCATAAAGGTAGAAATTACCCCCGGAACTTCAACATGTTTAGGGTCATTTACATAAAGTTTACATCCTCAAGGCAGCAGAACCCCTTCTAATCAATACCTTTACGCATATGCTTCCCATGATCAGATCTTATTCCACCGTTCTACTTCTATTCCTAACCCTTGCCATACAGGCCCAGCAAAAAAAAGTAAGGGTGGCCCTTGTGGGTTTCTATAATCTGGAAAACCTGTTCGACACCGTACATACCGAAGGCAAAAACGACTACGATTTCACCCCCGAAGGCCCCTACAAATATGTTGGCTGGATTTATCGTCAGAAACTGGACCTGCTTGCCGAAGTCATTTCAAGGATCGGCACCGATGTCACCCCCGACGGACTGGCCCTTTTCGGTGTTGCGGAAATCGAAAACGGCACCGTACTTCACGACCTTGCCCAAACGGAACTACTGAAGGCCCGAAATTACCGGCATGTACACATCGAAGGCCCCGACGAAAGAGGTATCGACGTAGGATTGATGTACAACCCGAAATATTTCCGGGTACTCAGCCAGCAGTCCCTCTATGTTCAGTTGCCCCCCAACGGCAAAGACGCCTACTACACCCGGGATGTGCTCCATGTCAAGGGAATTCTGGCCGGCGACACTGTACACGTGTTCGTGAACCACTGGCCTTCGCGCCGTGGCGGTGAAGAACGTTCTCAATCTTCAAGGGCCGCAGCGGCAATGGTAGGAAAAATCCGCATCGATTCCATTCTGGCTGAAAACCCCAATGCCAAAATCCTCACCATGGGCGACCTCAACGATGATCCCGTCAGCCCAAGCGTGTCAGAAGTATTGAAAGCGAAAGGGAAAATCGAAGAGGTGAAGACTACCGACCTGTATAACCCCTGGGTGAATTTCTATAAGAAAGGCATTGGTACCCTGGCCTATCAGGACAGCTGGGGGCTGTTCGACCAGATCATACTCTCAGGTGCCTGGCTCGACAAATCGCAAAAAGGCTTCTACTACCAGAAAGCCACCATCTTCAACGAGGGCTTCCTGATCCAGAAAACCGGAAAGTTCAAAGGTTATCCCAAACGTACCTGGGATGGCATCACCTTCAATTACGGCTACAGCGACCACTTCCCGGTATACATCACCCTGTTCAAGAATATGGAGTAAGATTTTATTGTGGCTGATGTGTTTTACAGCTTACAGATAACCCAAATATCATTCAAGGTAAGGCGGTTTGCACCTGCGATTATTTACCTTCGCCTCCCATGACCGAAAAAATTCTCATCATCGATTTCGGCTCGCAGTACACGCAACTGATCGCACGGTGCGTCCGGGAAGCCAATGTTTATTGCGAAATAATTCCCTGCACAAAAAAGGTGGAATATACCGGCGAACTTCGGGGAATTGTGCTTTCGGGTTCACCCAGTTCTGTGAACGATGCGGGCGCACCAACGGCCGATATCCGGGAAATGGCAAACCGGGTGCCCGTTCTGGGAATCTGTTACGGTGCACAGCTCATCGCCCTGCAGATGGGCGGCCGGGTCGACAAAAGCAACAAAAGGGAATACGGGCGCGCCACTATGCTGCAACAAAGCGCCGATGAATTGTTCTCCGGTGTTGCCGAAGCTTCTGACGTTTGGATGAGCCACAGCGACAGCATCAGCGATCTGCCTGCACAATTCGAACTGCTCGCCCATACTGACAGTATACCGGTTGCAGCTTACCGGTTCAGGGGGTCTGGATATCCGGTTTACGGAATGCAGTTCCATCCGGAAGTATATCATTCCGTCCAGGGCAAAACCCTCCTCTCCAATTTCCTGC
>JBIIDU010000090.1:0-8852 GCA_044238165.1 Ferruginibacter sp.
CCTCCCACTTGTTTGAACTATGATTTTGCTGGTTGTTGAAAGAGGGTTCAATAATCCTACCATCCTCGAATCCTGTGAATCCTGATTCAGACAAATAGTTCTCTTCCCCAAACACAAAAAAGCCTTCTAATCCGGCGATCCGATACCGGTTAAAAGGCCTGTTTGTTGAACGAACACTGAAAAAACCCTATAAGAAGTTGTAGTTATCTTTTTTTCTCCTCTCTTACCGTAGCACATTTTGAAGAGTACCGAAAGGATGCCAAAAATCATTTCATTTAAAACCAATTGCTTGTAAAGCCTGTTTTTTCAAAAAAAATCCAAAATCCGGAAGTGTTTCCAAAATCTGATATGAAAGTGACGTTACTTTTAGCCCAAAAATTTCCCCGTATAATGCCGATGTGATAGCTGTTTGGGCCAATGAAATTGGTCTATTACAGATATCCAATCGGTATGAATTTTTCAGACCGCAATTTTCAAGGGGAGGGGATTAGGTGGAGCAACCTGACCCAACGGGGGAGTTACTAATGCGAAAATCTTGAATTCATGAGCGTAAAAAAATGACGGTAATGAACATTTCTGATGTTTTGCATCATACGGAACCGCCCTTTCGGTGGGTGTACCCATGTTTTTTGTCGGAAGTGACATTCTCGAAATCCCATTCCAACTTGTGCAGGAATGGTGATTTCCGCACCGCACACTCCTGCTTGGTGCAGATGGCGCAACTGATATCCAGGCATCCGTCGCTGTGCACGAACAACTCGATCGATTCGCCGAATTCCTGCTGCACCACCTGCGAAAAAGCGTCGATTTCCCGATGCGCCTCGTGTACATTGAGGTACCAGGGCACGGTGAGATGGCAGTCGATGTGCAGGCTCGCACCGCTTTTGATGATGCGCATATTGTGGAAGTCGATCCAGTTTTCCCTGCGGTTTCTGTTCAGAAGATCCACCATCTTCTTAATCAGTTCCTCATCGGTTTCGTCCATGATGCCTGCGATCGAAGTGCGGATGATCCGGTAGCCGGTGAACAGGATGATGCCTGCAAAAAGGATGGCCACGGCACTGTCGATCCAGGCAATTTTCAGCCAGAACATCAGCAGCAGGCCCATGAAGATGCCCGTCGTGGAATAGGTGTCCGTTTTCAAATGATTACCCCCGGAAATCAGCACCAGCGAGTTGTTCCTTTTGCCAATTATGGTGCAGATATGTCCGGCGATATAATTGATGACGGCCGTTGCGCCGATCAGCAGCATTCCGGTATCGAGCTTCCTGACATCATGCGGATGATAAAGGTTGGACACCGCTTCGTATATGATCAGGATTCCGGCCACCACAATCAGCGTTCCCTCCACCGCCGCAGACAGAAACTCCGCTTTCCCGTGTCCGTAGAGATGGTTCTTGTCCTTCGGCTGTCCGCTGAGATAGAGGGTATAAATTCCCAGACCGCCTGCAACGATATTCACGATGCTTTCGAGTGCATCGGTCAATATGGCAACTGAACCGGTGACGGACCAGGCAATTAGTTTCAAAATGAAAAGTATCAGCCCTATTAAGGTGATGATGATCTGTACCCGGAGGCTTGAGCGTGATTTATCCAATGACGGGCATTTTGTGCAAAAGTAAACCAACCGGTGCCGGTACGGGAATCCTTGCCCGGAAAAATTGATCGATGCGGCACATCTGTTCCCGCATTTGCTGATTCCGGATTAAGCCTTATCTTGTGTAGCTGTATTCATATTTTTCCGGCTGGATTAAACTTCACGACAAATGAACCGACTTTTTATTTTCTTGATTTGTCTTTGTTGCTTCAAAAACCTTTCTGCACAGACCTTTTCATGGTCGGGCTTTACTCCCATACTCGACAACCGGACCGATACCATCCTGATTGGAGTGAACGGGCTCAACCCGGCCATCGACATGCATTACGGTTTGTCCAAGGTCTGTTTTGATATATACCATACGTATAAATCCGATCTGGAAATCAAACTTCTCGGTCCTGACGGCACCAGTCTGCTTCTGGTTCAGAACACGGGTGGCTCGGGCGACAATTTTTTGGGAACCTGTGTTGCGAACGATGGGGTACCTTTTAGCAACGGGCAACCACCTTATACCGGAACCTTTCTTCCGCAACAGGATATGGGTGTTATGAACAACGGGCAAAATCCCAATGGCGTATGGAAGTTGGTGGTACTCGACAATGCCTCGCTGGATACCGGCTCTGTACGAAATGTGACACTTTACTTTTCTAGCCATCCGCCGAACATGCAAGGAACAAGCATGGGTGTTCAGGGCCCTGTCGGCCCATTTCTCTGCGCCACTTGCGTTTGCCCGGGTGGTGCATCTGGCTGCGACCTGCTGCCCGACGTTACGGCATCTTACCGCGAAATCAATATTAACCACAACGAAGTACCGGGGGCATTATATGTATCCAATGCCACTCCTAACATTGGCTATGGCCCTTTGGAAGTCTACGCCATCGATTCCTGTTTCTGCAACGGAGCACCATGGCCCTGCAGCACGCCCTGCCCGAATGGCGGAGAATTCAAACATGTCATCTATCAGCGTATATACCGAAAAGTGCCCGGTCAGGATACACTGGATTATTTCGACCGCAGGGCAGGAGCCATGACCTTCCATCCCGAACACAATCATCTGCATGTCGATAACTGGTCGAGCTATACCCTCCGCACCCGTACTGCCAATCCCGATGCCCGAACCTGGCCCATTGTGGGAACCGGCGTCAAGCAAAGTTTCTGCCTTGTGAACCTCGGCAAGTGCCCTTCAACACCGGGTCAGTGCATCGCCAACAACGGCGATACGGTCCGTACGGTTCCCAACCAGGACTTTGGATTTCGAACAGGGTGCGGACTCAATCAGGGCATCTATCCGGGCAACTTCGATACCTACAGCATGTCGTCGAACGGTCCCATTCCACTCAACAACGTTTGCAACGGCACCTATTATATCGTGTCCATCACCGACCCCGAGAATCGGTTCCTGGAAAGCGATGAAGAAAATAATTGGGTGGCGGTGCCCATCACGCTTACCAGACAACAGCCGACACCTGCCATTACATCCGGCGGCTCCAACCAACTTTGCGGAAACGACAGTCTTATACTGACGGCCAGTTTGGCCGCCAACTACCGCTGGTCGACCGGTGATACCTCGCGGACGATCGTGGTTCGTAGTCCGGGTACTTATACCGTTTCCACCAGTTGCGGTTCCTCGACAACCACTTCCCAACCCTTTGTTGTGACAATGCTGCCAACAGGTGCCACGCCTTCTGTAAGCATCCGGATCGCTACGGGAAACAACCCTTCCTGCAGGGGCTCCGTGGTCCAATTCAAGGCTGATTCGGTATTCACGGGACTTTCACCGGTATATCAATGGAAAGTGGACGGTGTTCCGGTCGGGGTTAACAGCAGCAGCTACCTGACCGATTCCCTTCGGCAAGGCCAAACAGTCAGTTGCACCATGACTTCTTCCATCGCTTGCTTTGCTGAAACCCCGGTTCAATCAAACACCATCTTGATGAATGTGATTCCCAGCGGCCAGCCGGCTGTCGATATTGTACAAATCAAAGGCGGCAATCCACAGTGTTTGGGCGATTCGGCCGTGTTTGTGGCAACGGTATCGAACGGCAGCAATAATTCTTTCCAATGGAGCATCAATAACCTGGTGGTGGGTGCAAACAGCGATACATTCGCCACTACCTCGCTGACAAACGGCCAAATGGTCAAGTGCCGGATAAATACGACGGCCTTATGTCCCAGTCGGGCAAATATAGGTTTCGGCACGGGCATGAATACAGTCACCTCCGGCATGGGCGCCGCCTATCCCACCTATTACGGAAACGGAAGGCAACAGTACCTGGTGCTGGCCAGTGAGTTGGCTGCAGCCGGCATCCGTTCCGGAAAACTCGCCTCGCTGAGTTTTAAGACGGGGCCTTCCGTGGGCAGTCCCTCTGTTCTTAAAAACTATACGATAAAGCTCGCGCATACCACAGCCGCAAGTCTGTCGGGCGTTTTTCAAAGCCCGGCGTTCACCACCGTATTCGGACCAGCCAACTATCAACCAGTGGTCAACTCCGACAATACGCATCTGTTCAGTACTCCCTTTAATTGGGATGGGTCTTCCAATCTGCTGATCGACATCTGTTTCAACGGGCAGGTCATCGGAAGAAGAGCCTATCAGACCTATCAAACACCCACCTCGTTCATTTCATCGACATTTTACCAGGCCGACAGCTTAGCCGGTGCTCAAGCCTGCAATAGCGCTTCTGGTTTCACCGGAAGCATGCGACCCAACATCGGATTCCTTTCATCGGGAGAATATCAACTCGAAACACCCGGTATTACCATGTCGGTCAACTCGGCTTTAAGTCCTTCCGTGGCCTTGCAAATCGTTTCCGGCACTAATCCACAATGTGCAGGATCAACGACCACATTCAAGGCAATACCGGACAATACCGGATCCGGCCCCACCTATCAGTGGCTGAAAAACCGCAATCCCCTGGCCGCAGCAACCGGTCAGCAGCTCACCCTGCAGAACCTGATGCGGGGCGATACCATTTCCTGCAGGATGAATACCTCGGGCCGATGCGACCAGCCGCTGCAGGTATTTAGCAACGATGTGGTCATCGACATTCCTGAACCGGTCTATACATTCACCGGTAACGGAAGCTGGGACGTAGCGGTCAACTGGTTGGGCAATAAGATTCCGCCCCGGAGGTTGCTTGCTTGCTCCGAAATCATCATCAATCCTGTTTCTGGAGGGGAATGTGTGCTTCTGGCCGACCAGGTCATCAGCTCCGGATCGAAGATCACTGTGGCCGCTGGAAAGAAATTCCGGATCAACGGGAACCTTAAAATCCTTCAGTAAGTTCCCTTGGTATTACGCATCCGCCTGGGCTTAGTTATTGCCGGATCATTAGCTTGTGAATTTGACAGGTCAAATAGTACATTTGCACCCTGATGCCCGATTGCCTATTTTGGGCGAATTTCACTAAAGCGTTTTTTCATGGCTGAACTCAGCAAACATTATATGCCCGGCGAGGTGGAATCGCGCTGGTACGGACACTGGCTCGAAAAAGGGTATTTCCAAAGTGTGCCCGATGAGCGGGAACCTTACACCATCGTCATTCCGCCGCCCAATGTGACGGGTGTGCTCCATATGGGGCATTGCCTGAACAATACCATACAGGATGTGCTCATCCGCTCGGCCCGGGCAGCCGGAAAGAATGCCTGCTGGGTACCCGGCACCGACCATGCCAGTATTGCCACAGAAGCCAAAGTGGTGGCCATGCTGCGCGAAAAGGGTATTCAGAAATCGTCCCTTACCCGGGAAGCTTTTCTGCAACATGCCTGGGAATGGAAGGAGAAATACGGCGGCATCATTTTGCAGCAATTGCGTAAACTTGGCTGTAGTCCCGACTGGGAGCGGACCTCCTTCACCATGGATGACGATTACTACCGGAGTGTTGTTTCGATTTTTGTACGGCTATATCGCGACGGCCTCATTTATCGGGGGAAAAGAATGGTGAACTGGGATCCTGTGGGGCTCACCGCACTCAGCGATGAAGAAGTCATTTTCCGGGAAGCTGATCTTCAGTTGTATTATGTACGCTATAAACTTACCGATGGCGACGAACATATAACGGTGGCGACTACCCGACCCGAAACCATACTGGGAGATGTGGCTATTTGCGTGAACCCCTCCGACCAGCGCTATGTGCACCTGGTAGGCAAACAGGTGATCGTGCCCATCATCAACCGGAAGATTCCGGTCATTGCCGACGAATACGTGACCGCTGACTTCGGAACGGGTGCGCTGAAAGTGACTCCGGCGCACGACAAGCAGGACAATATGCTGGGTCTGAAATACGGACTTAAATCAATTGATACGCTTGACGCTTTCGGCCGTTTTTCCGCCGAAGAGCTTCATGCGGAAGGCCCGCTGCCGGAACGGGTAAAGGAATACGCCGGTATGGATCGGTTTGATTTGCGCAAACGCATCGCCGACGATCTCGATGCCCTGGGCCTGCTGCAGAAAAAAGAACACTATCCGACCCAGGTGGGTACCAGCGAAAGAACCGGCGCGGTGATCGAGAACCGGCTTTCCCTCCAGTGGTTTGTAAATATGGAGGCATTCATGCAGAAGTTTCCGGATGTGCTCGACCGGGTTAAGGACGATACCATCAGCTTCCATCCTGCGAAACTGAAGAACACATACACACACTGGCTGGAAAACATCAAAGACTGGTGTATCAGCCGTCAGCTCTGGTGGGGGCAGCGGATTCCCGCCTGGTACGATGAACAGGGAAATGTATTTGTGGCCGCAACGGAACAGGAAGCGCAACAACTGGCCGGTTCCGGAGTGAAAATCATGCAGGATGAGGATGTGCTCGACACCTGGTTCTCCAGCTGGCTCTGGCCGATGGAGGTTTTCAAAGGCATTAGCAACCCGGGGAATAACCATTTTGGTTACTATTATCCTACCTCCACGCTGGTGACCGGGCAGGACATCATCTTTTTCTGGGTGGCCCGGATGATCATGGCCGCTTACGCTTTTACCGGCAAACCACCGTTCCGCGATGTCTATTTCACTGGAATGGTGCGCGACAAACAAGGCCGGAAGATGAGTAAACAGCTGGGTAATTCTCCCGACCTGCTGGCGCTGATCGACAAATTTGGCGCCGATGCCGTGCGTTTTGGTATCCTGGTGGCATCACCTGCCGGCAATGACCTGATGTTCGATGAGGCTGCTCTTGAACAGGGTCGTAACTTCAATAATAAGTTATGGAATGCGCTGAAACTTCTGAAAATGTGGGAAGCGCGGGTAGCTGCAGGCAAAACGGATGAAGTTGCACAAGATGAATTTGCAGTAAGCTGGTTCACGCAAAGGCTTGCCGAGGTCAGGGGAGAAGTAGCTCGGTTGATGGGGCAATACCGCCTGAGTGAAGCGTTGAAAACCATCTATTCGCTCATTTGGGACGATTTCTGCAGCTGGTACCTGGAATGGGTGAAGCCCGCTTCCCCCGATCATCCTGTTGATACACATGTCTTCGCCCGGACACAGGATTTTTTTGAGGAATTGCTGCAGTTACTGCATCCTTTCATGCCGTTTATCACTGAGGAGGTTTTCCAGCAGATCCGCCCACAGCAAATTGACCTTTGTGTGAGTAGGATGCCGCCCCCAGTTGATGCGGATGGTATTTTCCTACGCCGGGGAGAAAA
The DNA here is from genome assembly GCA_044238165.1 of Ferruginibacter sp. Taxonomy (GTDB): domain Bacteria; phylum Bacteroidota; class Bacteroidia; order Chitinophagales; family Chitinophagaceae; genus Ferruginibacter. The sequence goes on from JBIIDU010000090.1 coordinate 7,235, forward strand.
ACTGAAGCAGGTCATTTCCGCTGTTCGCGATGCAAGGAACCGCAACCAGATGAAACCTAAAGATCCGGTGACGCTCCATGTGCAAACAGCGGATGAAGCCACTTATCGTCTTTTTGAAGGGGTGCTTTCCCGGCAGGTAAATGCCGGTCTCATCGCGTTTGTAAAAAGTCCGGTTGAAGATTCGGTCGTGGTCGTAGTAGAAAATGATACTTTCTATATTACCTCGGAGAAAAAAATCGATACGGCCGCACTCCGGACCGAACTGGAAAAAGACCTCCTGTACCAGCAGAAGTTTCTGGAATCGGTGCTGCGCAAACTGGAAAATGAAAAGTTCGTCCAACAGGCCCGTCCTGAAGTGATTGCCCTCGAACGTAAAAAGAAGGAGGACGCTGAAGCCAGGATCAGAACCATCCGGGATGGTCTGGCCAGTTTGAATTAACATTTTCCATTGGATTCTTTCGCTATATTCGTACAGCAATGTACAGTAAGGCTAATCCAAGGCTCGGCTCAGTAAACACGGCTCTTCGAGCAGGCGTTGCCGCTACTTTGCTTTCTTCATTCTTGGCATTGGCGGTATTTGCGCAGAATCCCCCGAAAAATGCAAGCCCTTCAGGCTTTGCAAAGTTCAAACCCCCCAAAGTCGGCTCCTATCTGGGTGCTTTCAGCGGAACCAATGCGATCTGCGATGTAGACCAGGGCAGGCAGCTTATCCGGATGCCGTTGCGGGTTGAAGACGATAAAAAAAATTTCTACAAAGTCACCTCTTATCAGTTCGGTTATACCCGGATCGGCGTAGTGGAAGATGAGGAAACCGGGAAAATTTCTCCCCAGTCCGATATGGTCAGCGGGCAGTTCAACGCCACGCCCTTACCCGAATTTTGGCAAAGCACCATTTCGGAAACCCTGCGTAAGGGGGAGCAGTTTTACTTTTTCGACATCATCTGTTCCGACAAGCAGGGGCGTATGTTTTTCGCTCCCGAACTGAAAATCACCATGAAATAGCAGGACGGGCCAACGGGTTTCATCCTACGTCACGCATACAGGAGCTGGTGGGTCTGTTTCACAACGCCCATGACGAATGTGCTTTGCACATGCCCTACGTTTTCCTGCTGGCTGAGTTTGTTCACATGGAAATCGTAATAGTCGTTCATATCGGCGCATACGACTTTCAGCATGAAGTCGAATTCCCCGCTGATGCTGTAGCACTCGGTAACCTCGTTGAGCGCAAGTATGGTTTTGATGAACCTGTTTCCCGCCGTTTTGTTGTGCTCCTTCAGTGATACGTAGCAAATGACCATAAGCCCCTTGTTCACTTTGCTGTGGTCGAGCAGGGTGGCATACTGCCGGATAACACCCGACTGCTCCATGCGTTTGATCCGTTCGTGGACCGGCGTGGTGCTGAGATGCACTTTGGCTGCGATTTCCTTCACTGTCATTCGCGCATTCTGCTGCAGCAGATGCAGGATAGCGATGTCCTTAAGGTCGAGCCCGGTTGGACTGACAGCCGATTCTCCTGTTTTCATTGATTTTGCCATCAGGAATATATTTTATATCCTATGAAAGAATACAATTTAAGAATATTATCCTTTATTTTCCCTTTTTTTCCGAAAATTATTCT
>JBIIDU010000092.1:0-8797 GCA_044238165.1 Ferruginibacter sp.
GCTGTGATGCCTCCTTGAATTTCTTGTATTCGAGGATCTTGTCAATCAGTTCCTGGCGCGGATCAATCTCATTTCCGTGCTCGTCGAGTTCCTTGCGGGGAATGAGCATCTTCGCCTTGATACGCATCAGCGTGCTGATGAACAGGATGAATTCGCTACTGAGTTCGATATTGAGTTTCTCCGACTGGTGGATGAATTCCAGAAAGTCGTTGGTAAGTTTGGTGATGGGGATGTTGTAGATGTCGAGCTCGTCGCGTTCAATGAAAAACAGCAAGAGGTCGAAAGGCCCCTCGAACTGGTCGAGCTTGATCTGGTAGGAAGCGGATTGCATATGTTGGCGGTTGACAAAAAAAATCCCCCCGCATATGCGGGGGGAACAAATTTAAAGATTCCTGAGGGATAATTACCAGCGGTATCCGAAGCCGAGGCCGAATGTGGATAAGACCTGCAGGCCCAGGGCGCTGGTGGGGCGCTCGGGGTTCCTCACATCATCGTCATACAACATGTCGAGGTTGTAGGACACGTTGAAATATTTTCCGATTTTGAATTTGAATTGGTTGGTCATGAAGACGTCGACGTTGGTGGGGTTTTTCAGATAGTTGCTGTACAGGTCCAGCTTGCCGTAATAAGCCACATCCTTGAAGATGTTCCGCTTTGCGGTGGCAGTAACGAAAGCGCCGAACTCTCCGCGGATTCCTTTGGCGGGATCAACACCGTAGAGGGTTGCCAGCGGGGTTTCCACCTTGCCGTTGAAAATACCCCCTTGTCCGGCATAGCTGTAGGGCCCGTTGGAAACGATGGTCATACGGGTGGCCAGCGGTGAACCGAAAAGCGAAAACCAGTCGTTGGGACGCCAGTCGACGCCGGGAGCCAGGATCAGATAGGCCGGGGCGAAAAATCCGGAATTTCTTCTCTTGTCGGTGGTGCCCATATAATCATACTCATATCCCGATGTGAGCTGGGTACGCAACTGGCCAAAGAAGGAAACACTTACTTTGTTCCAGTTCTTCGGGCGGTACCCGTATTTGGAGTACATTTCAACCCGGTCGTTGATTTTGCGGAGACCCAGGGAGGTGGTGTTCATGATGCCGTAGTTGATGTCCAGCATATTGTCCCAGTATTTCCGGCCCCACTTCCTGTTGGCGAAGGCATTGAGCGTACCGGCTACGGAGAGGGAGAAACGCTCGCTTCCGGCGGCGATCCAGTTGCTGTTGCCAATTTGGTTCAGGGTCAGGTTTAGGGCTGCACCCCGAGTCCAGCCGTTCTTGTTGGGCTTGTAGGAAGTGTCGATTTTTTGCGTAGTGGTTGCGGCCCCCTGAATGTTCTTGATGGCGGCGTCTTGTGCTGATGCCTGTAGGAAAAACAGAGAAAGCCCAAGTAAACTTAAAATTCTTTTCATGTGTGCGTTTGATTTTGTTAATTGGTTCGGTCAGAAAGCGAATCCGCCGGCGAACAGGAGACCTGCCTGATTCAGGGTAGCCTTAGGCGAACCCCCGTCCGGAGCAGTGCGAAAGTAAAGCATATTTTTAACATTTTCCCCCAAGGTCCATTTTTCAGCATTGCGGCACATTTTGTGCATTTTCCGGGTTCAGTAGCGGGAAACGGGCATGCTCCCTAAACTTTATTTTTCTTCTGCGCGATTAAGCGCAATTTTACCGGGTGAACCGAAACCCCCTTGTCAACTGGCTGCTTTTTTTACTCCTTTCCCTGATCTGGGGCAGCAGTTTCATACTGATGAAAATCGGTATGGACAATGGTTTCAATCCCTACCAGGTGGCTTCCCTCCGTATCGTCAGCGCGGGGCTGCTGCTTTTGCCGGTTTGTTTCAGGCAATTTCGGAATATTCCGTTGCAAAAACTCCCTTATGTGGTGGCTTCCGGCAGTTTGGGCAGCCTTTTTCCGGCCTTTCTTTTTTGTATTGCGGAAACGAAAATCGACAGCTCCCTGGCAGGTACCCTGAACGCGCTCACTCCGGTATTTGTATTGTTGAATGCGGCTGTTTTTTTCGGCATCCGCACTCCGGCAAACAAGGTGGCGGGCATTCTGGTGGCTTTTGCGGGCAGCCTCTTGCTGTTGTTCACCAAAGGCCATTTTGGCGTGAAAGGCCACTTTTTGTATGTGCTTCCCGTATTGGCAGCCACTTTTTGCTATGGATTCAATGTGAATATGGTATCGAAACACCTGGGTAATATTCCCGCGCTGCACATTGCCGCCGTATCCCTGGCACTCAATGCCATTCCTGCAATGGCGGTTCTGGCCTTGTCGGGATTCTTTCAACTTCCTTTTTCCGGAGCGGCAGTTTGGAAAGCGCTTGGCGCCTCCTTTTTACTGGGTGCAGGAGGAACTGCCCTTGCCACCATCCTGTTCTATCTGCTGATGAAAAGGGCCGGCAATATTTTCGCCAGCCTGGTTACCTACGGAATTCCTTTTGTGGCCACGGGCTGGGGTCTTGTGTTCGGGGAAAAGGTGACCGGAAAGCAAATCATTTGCCTGCTCATCATTCTGAGCGGGGTATTCATGGTGAATTATGCGCCTTCAAGAAACAGGCATACGGCCGGTAACAGCGAGGGGGCATAAAAAATCCCGCCTCACAGCGGGAAAAGTCAGTTAGTTTTGGCAAAGCCGGCATAAAAATATGTACCGGCCAAATATTGACAGCTGCTGTTTGCAGGTCGCTGCACGCCCCTTTATATATTTCTTTGTTTCATCCATAAGCAGCTCTTTTTCCTCTGGCATCGACAGAAAGGGGGGTAACGGAGCCGAAATGGGGTATTCAGCGTAGGGAATAGTAACTTGCGACGGATTCAATATATGGTTACGCTATGTGGAGTATCTGCAAAAAAGAATGGCAACAATTTTTCAGCAACCTCTCTGGCTATATAGCTATCATCCTTTTTTTGCTGGTAAACGGGCTCTTTCTCTTTGTACTCAGAGACAGCAATATTTTCGACTATGGTTACGCCACCCTCGACCGTTTCTTTGAACTGGCGCCCTGGGTGTTGATGTTTCTGGTTCCCGCCATCACCATGCGGGCCTTCTCCGACGAATTCCGAACCGGAACCTTCGAGTTGCTGCAGACCCGTCCACTGAGCAGATGGGATATTGTAGGCGGCAAATATTTCGCCACTCTGCTGGTACTGCTGGTGGTCATCATCCCCACACTGGTTTACGTGCTCACCCTACGGCAACTGAGTGCCACTGGAACAATCGATGCGGCGGGCATTGCCGGAAGCTATATCGGCCTTTTCTTTCTGGCCGCTGTTTTTGCCGCCATCGGCATCTGCTGCAGCAGCCTTACCGCCAATGCGGTGATTGCGTTCCTGGTTGCGGTATTCATATGCCTGATCGCTTATTTCGGTTTTGGTGCGCTCGGCCGCTTGCCGCTTTTTCAGGGCGGAGCCGATTATTACCTCGATATGCTGGGCATCAGCTTCCACTACCAAAGCATGAGCCGTGGATTGCTCGACAGCCGCGACGTCATTTATTTTCTCAGCCTGATCGTCCTGGGATTGTTCATCACCGTGAGAACCCTTCAGAAACGATAAGTTCCGGTTCCGCAGGGAACCCCCGAAAACAATATGCGCCTATTCAGAAACAAAGCCGCCATTTTCATTGTGATACCGCTGATTGCGGCAATCAATTGGCTGGCTTCGCGTTACCATACCGCCATCGATTTCACTGCGGAAAAACGATTCACCCTTTCGGCCTCCACCAAAAAAATGCTGCGCAATCTGGAAGCGCCCGTTGAAATCGATGTGCTGCTGGCAGGCGACATCAGGTCGGAATTCAAAAAACTCGCGGGCAGCACTGCCGAGTTGCTGCAAAACTTCAAGAATTACGGAGGAAACAAAATTCGCTTCCGCTTCGAAATTCCCGGAGAAGGCCTGACCGATTCTGCCAAGGCCCTGGTATACGATTCACTGGTGAACATGGGCCTGCGCCCGACCAACCAGCAGGTACAGGTGAAAGAGGGCGAGGGAAAAAACCAGCGGCAGATTTTTCCCGGCGCTGTGCTTAGTTACGGCGACAGGCAGGTGGCTGTGGATCTGCTACAGGGGCAGGTGCAAAAGAATGTGTTCAGTTCCGACAACATGCTCGACAAGCAATCGCTCAACAGCGCCGAAGCCCTGCTGGAATATAAGTTCGCACATGCCATACAGCAGCTCACCCAAAAAGAAACGCCTGTGGTGGCCTATGCTTACGGAAACGGAGAACCACCCTATGGTTTCCCCCCCGTGAACAGCCTGTTTGAAACGCTGGGGCGCAATTTCATTGTCGACACCTTTGACCTGCAGCACCGCGCATTTGTCGATACATCCTATGCGGCCGTCGTCATCGTAAAACCTTCAGTACCCTTTTCTGACGATGACAAGTTCAAGCTCGACCAGTATGTGATGAATGGAGGCCGGCTGTTCTTTCTGGTAGATATGTTGTATGCCGAACGCGACAGCCTGGAACAGAGCGAACTTACCGCTTATGCGCGCGACCTGCAGCTCAACGACCTCCTCTTCCGTTACGGCGTGCGCATCAAAACCGACCTGCTGGCCGACAAGCATTGCGACATGATTCCAGTGGAAGTGGGATCGGTCGGCGGAAACCCCCAGCGGCAGCTGCTTCCCTGGCCCTATGCCCCCTTATTGCAGCCCGGGTCCGACCATCCGATTGTGAAAAACCAGGCCGATGTGCTGGCGCAATTCGCCAATCCGGTTGAGCTGGTCAACGAAGGCGTGGGCGATATCCGCAAAACGGTATTGCTTTCTTCCTCGTCCAACGCCAATGTGCTGCCCACACCGGCGCGGGTAACGCTGAACGACCTGCAGACCGAAGAAGACATAAGCAGGTTCAACAAAAAGAATATTCCCGTTGCCGTGCTGCTTGAGGGAAATTTTTCCTCGCTCTACGCCAACCGGGCCAGCCAGGCACAACTCGAATTGCTCAAATCGACAGGCATGCCCTTCCAAAAAAATTCGGTATTGCCCGGCAAAGTGATTGTAGCCGGGGATGCCGATCTGGTCATCAACCAGATTTCGGAGCAAATCGGCCCGATGCCGATGGGCGCGAACAAGTATACCAAGCTGCAATATGCCAACAAGGAATTCTTTCTGAACTGCGTGGAATACCTGGCCAATCCCAACAATATTCTTGAAGCAAGGGCAAAGGATTATACCCTCCGGTTGCTTGACCAGGAAAAAGTGGCGCGGCAGGGAAACCTGTGGCGCTGGATCAACCTGGTGGTGCCGGTTGTGCTGGTGCTGCTCTTTGCCTCGGTATTCCAGTGGCTGCGCCGGAAAAAATATACACGCTGAAAAGCTGCCAACTCCTTCCGATTCCCATGGAAAAATCGACCATCATCTACCTTACTTTTTTGATACTTGTTCCGCTGGCCCTGGTGTTCGACCTGGGGTTGCTCAGCCGCAGGAACAAAGTGGTCGGTTTCAGGGCGGCCATCAAGCAAACCCTTTTCTGGGTGGCGCTGTCGATGGGCTTCTGCCTCTTCATCTGGTACGAGAACGACGGCGGCAACGGAACCGAAGATGCGTTGGCTTTCCTCTCGGCCTATCTGCTCGAATGGTCGCTTTCGGTGGACAATATTTTTGTCTTCATCATCATCTTCTCATTTTTCCGGGTGAAGGAGCAGTATTATTCGCGGGTGCTGCTGCTGGGAATATTGATGGCGATTTTTTTCCGGATCCTTTTCATAGCACTGGGTACCGAACTGGTGGAACGGTTCAGCTGGGTCATGTACCTCTTCGGCATATTTCTGGTGTACACCGGCGTCAAACTGTTCAGCAAGAGCGAGGAGGCCGAATTCAACCCCGAAGAAAACAGGATTTACCGGTTCATGAAAAAATTTATGCGCACCACCGGTGACGACGGGCACGGCCGTTTTGTAGTGATGCGCAACAACAAAGCCTATTTCACGCAGCTGAGCATGGTGGTGGTGATGCTGGGCCTCATTGACATCCTGTTCGCCATCGACTCCATTCCTGCGGTCTTCTCCATTATTCCCGACCCCGAAAAAAAACTGTTGATCTATTCATCGAATATTTTTGCTGTACTGGGCCTGCGCAGCATGTTCTTCCTGTTGCGCGGCGCGGCCAGCAAATTCGATTTTCTGCAGCAGGGCATCGCCGTCGTGCTGGTGCTGATCGGTCTTAAAATGCTGGCGGCCCGATGGGTGCATGTGCCGGTATGGGCGTTCCTGCCGCTGATCGTTTGCTGCATCGGAGGTTCGGTATGGTACTCCATCTATCATAAACGGAAGGGAGCTCCGGCGGATGTGGTCCGCAGATGATTCCCGCACGCAACATGAACTATACCGTCAGCACCATAGAAAAAATCACAGGAGGCCGATTGCTTCTTCGTGTAACCGACCGCGTTGTTCATCATCTGCTTACCGACAGCAGGCGGCTGCTTTTTCCCGAATCCACCGCTTTTTTCGCGCTTGCCGGAAGCGCCCGGAGCGGAAATGATTACATCGCGGAGCTCTACGGAAAAGGCGTGCGCTGCTTTGTGGTGGATGCCCGCTACACGCTCCGTAAGGGACAATTTCCCGGAGCCGGATTCATCTGTGTGCATCATGTGCTGCGCGCACTGCAGAAACTGGCGGCCTACCACCGCCGCCAATTCAGTTGTCCGGTCGTGGGCATCACAGGCAGCAACGGCAAAACCATCGTGAAGGAATGGCTCTACCAACTGCTGCACGAGCAATACGATATCGTACGCAGCCCCAAAAGCTACAACTCACAGATTGGCGTGCCCCTGAGTGTTTGGGCCATGCAGTCCGGCCACCAGCTTGCCTTTTTTGAAGCCGGTATCTCCCAAACAGGAGAAATGCGTCACCTGCAGCGGATCATACGCCCCGATACGGGCATCTTCACCACCATCGGCGATGCCCACAATGAGGGCTTCAGAAACCGAAAGGAAAAGGTTCGCGAAAAAATGCTGCTTTTTTCCGACAGCAGGTACCTGATTTATTGCTGCGACAAGGCCGAAATTGATGTGGAAGCGCGTCGGCTGGCTGCACAAAAAAAAGGAGCATTGACGCTTCTGGGCTGGGGAAGCGCAGCCGACGCGGCCCTTCAGATTCTTTCGGTCAAAAAAATCGGGAATCAAACCGCCATCCGGGCAAGGCAGCGCCTGAGCCCGGGTTCCTCCTCTTTTCGCCCACGCACATTCCGGATTACCATACCGTTCACCGATGCCGCTTCGGTGGAAAACGCCCTGCATTGCCTGTGCATGCTCCTCCATCTGGGCATGGCACCCGCGTTGATTGAACAACGGATGAACGAACTGCGCCCCCTGGCCATGCGCCTTGAACTGAAAAAGGGCGTCAACAACTGCTCCGTCATCAACGACAGTTACAGCGCCGACATCGATTCGCTGACCATTGCGCTCGATTTCATGCAGCAGCAGAAACAACATCCTTCCTATACCGTCATCCTTAGCGATTTCCGGCAGTCGGGCAAAACATCCCTGGCCCTCTGCAGGCAAATAGCATCCATCCTCCACGGAAAAAAAATCAACCGGCTGATTGGCATCGGCCCCGGGCTTTCCGCACACCCCGAGTTGTTTTCCGCAATTCCGCAAACTGTGTTCTACCCTGCCACGGCGGATTTTCGGGATGCTCTTCCCGCACTGAACCTGCACGACGAAACCATTCTGCTCAAGGGTGCGCGGGCTTTCGCCTTTGAACAGATCAGCAGGCTGCTGGAAGAAAAAGCGCACCAGACGGTGCTGGAGATTGACCTTAATGCGCTCGCCCACAACCTGCGCCAGTACCGGCAGATGCTGGCGCCCGGCGTGAAAACGATGGTGATGGTGAAAGCCTTCGGTTACGGAAGCGGCAGTTTCGAAATTGCAAACCTGCTCCAGTTTCACAAAGCCGATTATCTGGCGGTAGCCTATACGGACGAAGGGGTGGAATTGCGCAAAGCGGGCCTGCGGCTGCCGGTCATGGTCATGAGTCCAGATGAAGCCTCCTTTGGTTTGCTCGTAGAACAGCAGCTAGAGCCCGAAATTTTTTCGTTCGGCGGACTCAACCGGTTTGCCGCTTACCTGCAGCAGTTGGGGGTGCAACATTATCCCGTCCACATCAAAATAGATACGGGCATGCACCGTCTCGGCTTTTTGCCCGCTGAAATTCCGCAGCTTGCCGCCTTGCTGAAAAAGCATTCCAGCATGAAAGTGCAGTCGGTGTTCACGCACCTCGTAGCCAGCGGCGATGCCGCCATGGACGCATTCACCCTGGACCAGGCAGGGCTGTTCGACCAAGCCTGCAATGCGCTGGAGCAGGCAACCGGTTATCGTTTCATCCGGCATTTGGCCAACTCTTCGGCCATCCACCGGCACCCATCCCTGCAGGGCGATATGGTGCGGCTGGGCATAGGTTTGTACGGCTGCGGAGAGAATGCCGTAATGCAACGGAAACTGAAAAATGTTACGACGCTGAAAACAACCATCGCACAAATCAAAAAAGTACGTGCAGGTGATACGGTCGGGTATGGCCGCAGCGGCAAGATTGTGCACGATTCCGTGGTTGCCACGGTGCGGATCGGCTATGCCGACGGATATTCGCGCCGGCTGGGCAACGGAGTGGGCCGTATGTTGGTAAATGGAAAGAGAGCGCCGGTGGTAGGGCATGTATGTATGGACATGACGATGATTGACATAACCGGCATAGAGGCGGCTGAAGGCGATGAAGTGCTGGTGTTCGGCGAGCAATTACCGGTGCGGGAAGTGGCCGGGTGGTGCGGAACCATTCCCTATGAGATTCTGACCGGTGTGTCGCAGCGTG
>JBIIDU010000093.1:0-8719 GCA_044238165.1 Ferruginibacter sp.
ACCAACGTAGCGCTTGATGGCGGACGCGATCTGCTCGTCGAGATTCAGGTAACGGCGCAGGAACCGGGGTTTAAATTCGGTATTGATGCCCAGCATATCGTGCATTACCAGTACCTGGCCGTCGCACTCGGGTCCGGCGCCGATGCCGATAGTGGGTATTATCAGGCTCTGGCTGACCATACGGGCCAGTGCGGCCGGAATTTTTTCAAGTACAATGGAACAGCAACCGGCTTCCTGCAGCAGCAAGGCGTCTTTCTTCAGTTTTTCGGCTTCGGCTTCTTCGGTGGCCCTCACCACATAGGTTCCGAACTTGTTGATGCTTTGCGGCGTCAACCCCAGGTGTCCCATGACGGGAATACCGGCGCTTACTATTTTTTTTACGGAGTCGATCACTTCCTCTCCGCCTTCGAGTTTTACCGTATGTCCACCGCTCTCCTTCATGATGCGGATGGCCGAGGCCAGGGCGATTTCGGAATTCGACTGGTAGGAGCCGAACGGAATATCCACTACGATCAAGGCCCGTTCGCGGGCACGTACCACACTTTGCGCATGGTAAATCATCTGGTCGAGGGTGATGGGAAGGGTAGTGGTATGGCCGGCCATCACATTGCTGGCGCTGTCGCCTACCAGGATCACGTCAATGCCTGCCGCGTCGAACAGTTTGGCAAAGGAATAATCATAGGCTGTGATCATGGAAATCTTTTCGCCAGCCTGCTTCATTTTGAGCAGGGTATTGGTAGTGACTTTCTTATATTCTTTATCCGGTGCCATGTTTGTTGTGTTTGAAAGTGTGCTTTGTATGGTGTCGGTTGACGGAACAATCCTGTTCCGGCCGAACAGGATGTAAAAGAAAGCAAAAAAACAGAGACTACCGGATTTCGGCCGATAAAAAATCTGCGGTTTCGTTCTCAATTCTTAATGGCGCAGATCTCGTCCCAGAGGTGGCGGATCAGCCCGTCGGCGAGGCCTATCTTGGGTACATAAATTTCGCTGGCGCCGGCCCAGCGCATCGCATTGATGTAGATGAGCAGGGCGGGCACAATCACATCGGCCCGGTCGCCCCGGAGTTTGTACCGGTCAATGCGTTCTTCTATGCTCGCACTTCCCAGTTCCTTGTGGTAATCGCGCAGCAGGTCGATATGCAGGGGCTTGCCTTCCTTTTTCTTGCTGAGCGAAAATACTTTGTTGATGTTGCCTCCGCTGCCGATGGCGATGGGTTCGTGTGCCCCGCGCAGATGGGTACGCAGGTATTCCTTCATCAGGTTCCAGTCGGCGTCGGTTACCTGGTTTTTCAGCAGCCGGATGGTGCCAATGTTGAACGACTGTTTGTAAATAAGCCTGCCGTTGCTGAAAAAGGAGAGTTCGGTACTGCCTCCTCCCACATCGATGTAGAGGTAGTCGTGTTCCTTGTTCATGTTCTCCGCCACATGGTTCTCATAGACAAGGGTGGCTTCGGTGTCGCCACTGATGATTTCGATGGCGATATCGGTTTCCAGTTTCACTTTGCGCACGATGTCGCCTGCGTTTCGGGCGTCGCGCATGGCGCTGGTAGCGCAGGCTTTGATGTGTTCTACCGAATAGGCGTTGCAGAGATGCCGGAACGCTTTCATGGTTTGAAGCATCATGCCTGTTTTCGGTTTGGAGATGAACCCCTGCTCAAAAACATCGAAACCCAGACGCAGCGGAACGCGGATGAGGTTGAGCTTGTTGAAACGCGTTTCACCGCCTTCCGTAAGTACCTCTGTAATCAGCAGGCGGGCTGCATTGCTTCCGATATCGATCGCTGCCAGTATCAAGGCGGTGGCTTTTGTTTGGGTGGACGGTCCGGGTGCGGACCGCAAAAAGCAATGTTACTGAATTTTTTATACGGGCAGCAAGCCGGAGCCGAATGGGCCGGCAGGTGTCAGTTCTCCGGAGATCCGGGTGTGGATAATTTGCGGAATAAATAATTGTAGGTCTCCACCTGAGAACGGACTTTTCGGGTGTTCCTCGGATTGATGTGCAGGTTCTGCAGCTCGTTGTCGAGTTTACGCCCCTTGATGTTGTCGGCGAGCTGGATGTTGATGATTGACTTTAGTTCCTCACGGATGGATTTTTCGTAGATGGGGCAAGCGGCTTCGATGCGGTAATCGAGGTTGCGGGTCATCCAGTCGGCGGAGGAAATGAATGCTTTCTCCTTGCCTTCGTTGTGGAAGATCATCACCCTGGCGTGTTCGAGGTATTCGTCGATGATGCTGATGGCCTGTACCGGCGCTTTGTATTTTTTGTTTTCTGTGCGCATGCAGCAGATGCCCCTGATGACCATTTTGAGTTCCACGCCCGCGCGCGCGGCTTCGTAAAGTTTTTCAATAAGCAGGGTATCGCTGAGCGAGTTGACCTTCAGGGTGATCAGAGCTTTTTTGCCGCTCTGGGCGGTACGGATTTCCTTCTGGATGAGTTGGATGATCTGTTTCCGCATCTGGGTAGGACTCACAATCAGCGTGTCGCAGCGGCGCAGGAAGGCCAGCCGGTTTTTGGGTTGCTCGAGATAATAAAAAATTCGGTTGATATCGGCCATGATGTTGCGGTTGGCGGTCATCAGGCAATGGTCGCCGTACACCCGTGCGGTCTGTTCGTTGAGGTTGCCGGTGCTTACGAAACCGTACTGCAGGGTTTTCTTCTTGTCGTTGACACGCACCACTTTTTTGATCAGGCAGAGTTTGGCGTGCACTTTCATGTTGGGGATGCCGATCAGCACTTTTACGCCGGCTTCCTCCAATTCCTCCTTCCATTCCAGGTTGGCCTCTTCGTCGAATCGTGCCCTCAGTTCAAGCATGACGGTGACCTGCTTTCCGTTGCGCACGGCGTTGGTGAGCGCATTGATGATGCGCGATCGTGCTGCAAGCCGGTAGCAAGTGATTTTGATCTGTACCACATCGGGGTCGATGGCCGCTTCACGGAGCAAGTCAATCACGCTGTCGAACGAGTGGTAGGGGAAGTGCAGCATCACATCGTTTTTCATCACCACATCGCTCACACGGTTCACATTATACAACTCGCGGTGGATGAACGCTTTCTTACGGGGATTTTTACGCGCGAATACCGATTCGGGGAAATGGATGAAATCCTTGAAGTTGTGGATACGTCCCCCGGCGATGATGTTGTCGGCATAGGAGAGGCCCAGCTGCCGTACAAGGTAGGTGAGCAGATTGGGGTCGATGTCCTTGTCGTACACGAACCGCACGGGCTTGCCCTTTTTCCGGTTTTTGATGCCTTTTTCGATTTTCTGGATCAGCGAGGTTTCGATGTCGTTGTCGATATCTATTTCTGCGTCACGCGTCAGCTTGATGATATGGGCGGAGAATGTGTCGTATCCGAAGAAGGAGAAGATCCGCGGGAGGCAGAAGCGGATGATGTCTTCCAGCAGGATGATGTGGTGCTCTCCCTGTTTTCCCGGCAACAGCACAAAGCGGGGCAGCCGGCGGGCCGGCACCGATACCAGGGCGAAGCGATGGGCGATGCTGCGGTCTTTCCGCGAGAGTTTGCATGCCAGGTAAATACTTTTGTCGTTGAGGTTGGGGAATGCCCTCAGGTTTTCCAGCATCAGCGGAACGATGTTGCTGCGGATCTCTTCGTTGAAATAGCGCACTACGAATTTCTGCTGCTCGCGGTTGAGCCGGGTTTCGTTGGTGAGGTAGATTTTCTCCTTGCGCAGTTCCCGCAGGATGTCGTTCCAGATGCGGTCAAATTCCTTCTGTTGTTCGATTACGCGCTCCTGGATTTCTTCCAGAATCAGTTTGGGCGATACTTCCAGGTTCATGTTGGCCCTGCTGCCCATCTGGATCATGCGCCTGAGGGTTGCCACCCGCACCCGGAAAAACTCGTCGGCATTGTTCGAAAAGATGGCAAGAAAACGGATGCGTTCGAGCAGGGGCACTTTTTCATCGGCGGCTTCCTGCAGCACCCGGCCATTGAAAGCCAGCCAGCTGACGTCGCGGGCGATGATGCCGGGGCCGGCGGCTTGTTTCTTTTTTTTTACAGATCGTATACTGGTGCTCATGAATCGATGTCAGGGCCGAACGGCGCCGGTGGAAAAGTTGCTTTTGATTTGCAGTTGGCAAAATAAGAAAAAGGCCTGCAAGCGGATGTTAATTTTCGACGCCTGTGTGCTGTTGCCCTGCCTTCTTTCGGTTGTTGTAACCCGGCAGCAGCAGCAGGCAGATGAACCCGACAATGAGGATGATGAGCGACTGCGCCAACCATTGCAGGTTGCCGTTGGCGAATGCATGTCCACGCTCGATGTGATAAAGTTGCATCACTTCCGTAACCAGCAGGGGATAGGTGCCGATGCCTCCGGGTGTGATGATCATGCCGATGCTTCCGAATGCCAGCACGGGAAAAGCCGCTTCCACCGGAAGAAATGAAGTTTCGGCGATGGCATAAAACCCGATATAGGTGGCTACCAGATAGCAGCACCAGATCAGTATGCTGTGCCCGATGAAGGCCCATCTGTTTTCCAGGGTTGCAATGCTTGCCAGGCCCTCGGTGATGCCCTGAAACATGGATTTGACCTTTGCTACGAGATTGATATGGGCATAACGGTGGATGATGAATTTCCACGCCAGGAATACCAGCAGGAAAATGCCTGCAGCAATTCCTGTTTTCATTGCTACGGTACTGGAATCGCCGGTGAAAAAATACTTTTGCAGGGTTTCCCTCGCGTAAGCGCCAATGACCGATGCCTGGGATACTACCGCTATGACGAACACGATGGCCAGCGACACGAGGTCGACCGCCCGCTCAATGATGATGGTGCCCACCAGTTTGTTGACCGGAGCTTTTTCGTATTTGCTCAGGATGGTGCATTTGAGGATCTCCCCCAGCCGCGGTATGGCCAGGTTGGCCAGGTAGCCGATCATCACGGCAAAGAAGGTGTTGGTCAAACCGGGGTTCATGCCCAGGGGTTTCATCAGGATTTTCCAGCGGATGGCCCTGCTGATGTGGCTGATGGCCAGGATGGCGAATACCGGTAAGAACAGCCAGTAACGGGCTTCCCGTAGCGATGCCTTGCAATCTTCCCAGTTCTTATCATCCATTTTGTGGATGCTCCACCATACTAGAAAAATGCCCAGTGAGAAAAACAACAGGTATTTGAGAATCTTCAGCAGTTGGGTTCGCATGATTTCAGGTTTCGGATGCTTTAGGCTGCTTCAAAGATAATCCGCTTTCAAGAAGTTTTGGCGGGAATGGGCCCATTGTCAATCAGGCGGACCTCACCCAAGAAGGCCGCCACCAGCATCACCAGTGGATGTTGCCCGTCCCATGCGGCCACTGGCTCGAGGGTGATTGCATCGGCGATGTCGAAATAATCGACCCTGAACCCGGCATCGGCAAGTTTTTGTGCAGCTCTTTGGGTGAAGGGGGCCGTGTTTCCGGGGTTTATTTGCTGCGCTATCTCACGCATGGCTTCTGAAATGGCCGCTGCCTGCTTCCGTTCTTCGGGGCTTAGGCGGGCATTGCGGCTGCTCATCGCAAGTCCGTTTTCTTCCCGCAGGGTAGGGCAAATCTCCACTTTTACCGGCATATTTCTGAGCTGGATCAGTTTTTCAATCACCATACATTGCTGATAGTCTTTCTGTCCCAGAAACAGCAGATGTGGCTGTGTTGCGTCCAGCAGTTTGTGTACAATCCGGCAAACGCCCTGAAAATGGCCGGGCCGGTGCCGTCCCTCATAGATTTCCTCCAGCCTTCCCAGCGGATAGTGCAGCGAAGTGGTCAGGCCTTCGGGATACATTTCTTCCACCGAAGGCAGAAACAGGATGTCGCAGCCTGCTTTTTCCAGCAAAGCGATATCGGCTTCCATCGTCACCGGATATTTGGCAAAATCGGCCGGATCGTTGAATTGGGTGGGGTTGACAAAAATGCTGCACAGGGTGAGGTCGCATCGGGAAAGCGAGGCTTCAATCAATGAGATATGCCCCTGATGCAATGCCCCCATTGTGGGCGCAAAGCCCAGTGTTTTGTCCCGGCGCCCCGGATTGTCAAGATATTGCTGCAGATCCCGGGCTTGTTTGAAAATAATCATATTGCAGGCAGATTAAGGGTTTCAAATTAGGGGTTAAAATTCATTCGGAAAAAAAACGTACTTTTGCACTCTTTCAGTGTGCACGCCTACGATTCAACCTGCGCCAAATGTCAACCAAAAAAAGAATTCTTTTTATCGCCAATGAGATGTCGCCCTACGTGGAGTTGACGGAATTCGCGGAAACCATCAACAAATTGGCGGTTAAATCGAACGACACCGGTATGGAGGTCAGGTGCATCATGCCCCGTTTCGGGGTCATCAACGAGCGGAGGCACCGCCTGCACGAAGTGGTCCGGCTTTCCGGCATCAATGTGTCGGTCGGAGGCGACGACTTCCCCCTGATGATCAAAGTGGCTTCGCTGCCCAATGCACGTCTGCAGGTCTATTTCCTCGATAATGAGGATTATTTCAAGCGCAAGACGGTTTTTACCGACGATCAGGACAAATGGTATGCTGATAATGGAATCCGCACGGCACTGTTCTGCAAGGGGGCGCTGGAAATGGTCAAAAAATTCGGCTGGCCGCCCGATGTAATCCATTGCAGCGGCTGGATGACGGGCCTGATTCCCATGTTCATCAAAACAGCATATAAGAAAGAGCCTGTTTTCAGCAATTCGAAAGTCATCTACACCATCGGACAGAACACGTTCAAGGAAAAGCTGGGCGCAGATTTTACAAAACTCATTGCCATCAACGAACAGGTGACGCGTAAGGAGCTTGATCTGTTCAAGGACAGCAACAATTCGGCCATGTTCCGGGGCGGTGCTTCCTATGCCGATGCCGTGACGTTCGGCGCAGCCAAGGTGGAAAAGAAATTGCTTGAGGAATTCGGCAAGGTCAAGGGCAAAAAAACCCTTCAGTACAATGCCGAAGGTGATTTAACAGATTATTTGCAGTTGTACTCCGATCTTGCAAAATAAGCGCTGCGCTCCCGCATCAAATTGAATCTTGTGAGAAACTTCCCGCTCAGGTCTTTCCTGTTACCGTTTATCGCCCTTTATCTTATAACCGGATCGGGCTGTACCAAGATCGATACCACTACGCTGGGTTCCGATCTGATTCCCGCGGTTGACAATGTTTCCACTTTTGCCGATACGCTTTATCCGGCCAGCTCTCAGTTCCTGTTCACTGATTCAACCCGCCTCACGGCAACCGACAACCATCTGCTGGGCAGCATCTCCAACGATCCGGTATTTGGAACCACCCATTCTGACCTGTATCTGGAACTCAAGCCTACTTTTTTTCCCTATTTCTTCGGAAGCGCCAAAGACACCCTTGATCCGGCTCTCGCACCCGGAGTGGGATTCGATTCCGCCGTGCTGTGCATCCAGGTGAGGGGCATTTACGGCGATTCGCTGGCACCGCAACGGTTCAGTGCATATCTGCTCAACTCCAATACGGGAAATTTCAAAGATTCATCCTACCGGATCAACTTCACACCCGACCAGCCTGTCGGACAAATGATCGGCCAAACGACCATCGTACCTGCTTCCGTAAAGAATTACACCTATCTGCCGGCTCCCCAGGGCAAGAAAGATTCGGTGAATTTCCAGGTGCGCATACCCCTGTCAGCCGCTTTTCTCAACGCACTGGTTGCGAACCTCGATACTTCGGCAGCAGGTGGAGGCATATACCGTTCTGACAGCTTGTTCAAATCGGTGATCAAGGGTTTTGCCATAAAGACCGACCGCGATCCGCAGAGCAATGCACTCATCTATTCCGATGTTACCGACGGAAAGACCCGTCTGGAAGTTCATTTCCGCAGACGCAATTTCAACCGCATCGATACGACTTATTCTTCCTTCTATTTTTCCAACGGGGTTAACACTACTCCATCGGCCCATGCCATCAATCTTATCCGCGACAGGTCGGCAGCCGAAATGACCGTGGCGCCCCAGTCTGATGCGTTGTACCTTCAGGTCACTCCGGGAACCTATGCCTTGCTGGACCTTCCCGCCCTCAGTTTGCTGAGTAACCGGATTGTTCACCGTGCCGAATTGACCATTGAACAGGTTCCTTCCGGCAACGGTGCCATCGACCAGATAATGTCGCCCCCCAATTATCTTTATCTGGACCTTGCCGATACACCGCTGAGCTCGAACCGCTACAAGACCATATTCTACGATCTGAACCCCGGCGCTTTCTACGACCCCAACAGTCCGATTTCCTTTCTGCCCTCCGGAGGTATCGATTTCGGGTACTATGGCGGCTTCCTCCGTAAACGGGTGGACCCGCAAACCGGAGCTACGGTCAATTATTACACATTCAACATCACACGGTACGTTCAGAAGATCATTACCTCCAGGGAATATAACTATACCATGCGTCTTTCCGCGCCCTATAACCTTGCCTACAACGGATTCATCTATCCGTACCGGAATGCCCTATGCTTCGGACGTATCAAAGTCGGTAGCGGCAATCATCCCCGGTATCCCCTGCGCCTTCGCATTGTATATTCAAAAATCTGATGGGTTGCCGTTGATTGCACAAATTATCACTACGCCCTTATCTTTGCACTTCAAAAAAAAAGCACATGCCGTATTTGTTTACTTCCGAGTCGGTGAGCGAAGGTCATCCCGACAAAATCGCCGATCAGATCAGCGATGCATTGATTGACAACTTTCTGGCCTTCGATCCGTCGAGCAAAGTGGCCTG